>JBKJOD010000163.1:0-5951 GCA_046593245.1 Phycisphaerales bacterium | reverse complement strand
CTCCACCGGCACCGCGTGCTTGGGGTTGAACAGCACCCGATCGTATTTCTTGATCGGATAGTCGCTGTCGTTCTCAACCTTGCTGCTGATCGCCACGACGCGCCCCGTGATCGTCGGAATCTCGATCTTGTCCGGCAGATGGATGCCGGTCTTGGTCTGCTTCTTGTCATCATCCTTGCGGATCAGAACCCGCGCACCGATCGGCTCGACGGTCTCCAGCTTCGAGGATGGTGTGGGCTTGGGAGTTGGGGAGTCCTTGCTCATTAGTGAGATAGTAGGAGCGTGAATCGGAGAGGTGCCATCTGTGCTGAACATGGTACGGGTTCAGCGTGCGTTCGCGATCACGATCGCAATCACACCCAGAATGGCCAGACACATCAGCACGAACATCGTGATCTTGATCGCGCTATACGGCCGCTCGCCGATCACCTGCCCGGTCCGAGCGTTCACCATGAAGCGGTACGTCTTCCCCGAATATCGATACGCACTCAGCCACACCGGCAGCAGAATGTGCTTGAAAGTGATGGCGTCGTAACGCGTCCGCATGTCGGAGATGCGCTGCTCGTCCCCGCCGATGTCCTCGCAAATCGCGTGCTCAATCGCGGGCTGCATCTTCTGCCGCGCCACGCCAAAGCCCTCCTCCAGCCCGACCTGATACGCCTCGGCGCGAAACCCCGCGAGGTAATCATCCGCATAGGGCACGCACGCGGGAAGGTCCCACGGCTCGAGCTTCTCAACCTCCTGCACCGGCAACGACTTGGACGCCACCACCAGCACATCATCAAACGGAACGAACACGCTGCCCGAAACGGGCCACCAGCGAATCTTCCGCACCTGCTGCGTCCGCGGCTGCCCGTTCACCCACACCGTCTGCGTCTCGTAATACGCATCGCCGCGCTGCCCCTCGTAACGCGTCGTCGTCGCGGAGTCATACGTCCACGCCGGCAGATACGTCCCGTTGAACGCCGCGTCCAGCATCCCGTTGTGCTTGAGTTTGTTGGGCGCAAACCACAGCTTGCCCAGCCACGACTTGAACCGCGCCACCGCCTCATCCCGCGTCGCCCGAAACGGCAGCAGCGCGCCCGGCTTGATCTGCGTCGTCGCCTTCGCCGTGGCCACAATGTTGGAGCCGCAGAACGGGCACGACAGCGATGTGACATTCGGCGGCGCCTGGATCACCGCCGCGCACGCATCGCACTTGATCGTCATCCCCTCAAACTTCTCCGCGTGCTCCTTCAAGTCCTTGAGAGTCTCAAGGTAGTCAATCTCCCGCACCCGCTTCGGATCCGGCGCAGTGCCGATCTGGTTCTGCGCCGAGCAATACGGGCAGACCGTGACATACGTCCCCGGTGCATATTGCAGCCGCGCCCCGCACTGCTTGCAGGGAAAGCGGTTCTGGCCGTCGGTCGTCGGAACTGTCGTCTGCGTGTCGGCCATCGGGGAAAAGTTCACCGCGGAGGGCCGCGGAGAGCGCGGAGAAATGAATCAGGCGAACATCAAGCTCGTGTACAAATCTGTGTCAGGAAACCAGTCTCCAGTAGGGGGATGGCCTTCTTGCCAACCCCCCCTCCGCGTCCTCCGCGGCCCTCCGCGGTGAATATGTCTTACCTCGGCATCGGCGGCGGCGAACCACCACCCGCCAGCACACCCGCCAGTTCCGCCACATCCCGTGCCGCGGCCCAGTTCGCCATGCCGGCGCGCCACACCAGCGTCTCCGGCTTCAGATCGCCGCTGACAACCTTGCTCCGCAGCAGTGCGAACTCAAACGGTCCCGCCTGCTGCCCGTTGATCGCCAGGAAGAACGGATACGTTGCGACCGCCCCGCCCGCTCCTCCGCCCATCGGCGGCGGCGAACCCGGCCCGCCCATCGTCGCGCCTTGCGAGCCGCCGACTTGCTGGCCCATCATGCCCGCCATGCCCTGTCCCAGCCCGACGCCGAGGAACGTCCCCGCCGCGCCCGGATTCTTCGCCGCATCGCGGATCGCCTCCGCCGTCTGATACTTCGTGTACGCGTCGAGATTGCCGACCACGCTCATGCTTGATCGCTTGTCCAGCGCGGCCTCCACTTCCGGCGGCAGCGAGATGTTCTCAACATTCAGCTTCGGCAGCTCCAGCCCGAACTTGCCGAACTCCGGCGACATCTTCTCGGTCAGGAACTTGCCCAGCTCGTTGTAGTTCCCCGCCAGATCCAGCATGGGAATCTTGCTCTCGCCCAGAATGTCGGCAAACTCGCTGACGATCAGGTTGCGGAGCTGGTTGGTGATCTCATCGGTCGTGTATCGCCCCTCGGTGCCGACGATGGTCTTGATGAACACGCCCGGATCCTTCACCCGCATCGTGTAGTTGCCAAACGCCCGCAGCCGCACCGGCCCAAACTCCGCATCGCGCAGCATGATGGGGTTCATCGTGCCCCACTTCAGGTCCGTGAAGGTGCGCGTGGAAACGAAGTAGACCTCCGCCTTGAACGG
Organism: Phycisphaerales bacterium; assembly: GCA_046593245.1. Taxonomy (GTDB): domain Bacteria; phylum Planctomycetota; class Phycisphaerae; order Phycisphaerales; family UBA1924; genus UBA4658. The sequence continues at coordinate 3,483 of JBKJOD010000163.1, read as the reverse complement.
CGATTCGAAGCCGTACTTCCAGCCCAGTAGCGTCGCCAGGATCGGCAGGTTCTGCGTGGTGAGCGTGTACGTGCCGGGCACGAACACATCCGCGAGCTTGCCCTCGTTGATGAAGACCGCCGCCTGCCCCTCGCGCACGACGAGCTTCGCCCCATACTTGATTTCGTTCTGGAACCGCTCGAAGCGGTACACCATCGTGTTCTGCGTGTCGTCCAGGTGCTGGACAATGTCGATCAGTTCGTGCTTCAGGCGATCCCAGATACTCATGGCGAGAGCCCCTTTCAGATGGGTTGTTGGGAGGAGGGTAGATGGGGTTTCAGTAGGGGGAATGCTGGCGATGCGCTGCCCGATTGGGACGCCGTGCCCCGGTCTTTCCGCGCTCCGCGGCACGCCCGGGCGCGTGCCACGGGTTGCCGCTGCCCTGAGCGGCTACCCGTGCTGTTGCCCACCGATCATCACGCCTTACAAATGGGTGGCACTGGCGGCTCGCCCGCCAGTGATGCGCGAGAGGGCCGTCCGAACACCAGAACCATCTCCCGTGCCCCGGTCTTTCCGCGCTCCGCGGAACGACCGGGCGGTTGCAACCCACGCGCAAGACTTCCTCCCCTCATGCCTCGATGTCTCATGCCTCGATGCCTTCTTCCCACCCGAAATCGCTCCCCGATTCCGGGCACTTTGTGCGGCTTTGCGCGCGCAAAGCCGCACAACCAAAAACCCGAATCTCCAAATTTGTCAGATTTTTTCGCCCAGTCCTGACAAGCACTTACGCACATTCCGCCCCAAACCTGTGCGGCTTTGCGCGCGCAAATCTGCATCTCGGCCCCTAGGTAGAGGCGGTCTTTTTCTCCCGCCTCTATTTGCGATTTGCCATTTGCGATTTGCCATTTTTCCGGAGCACTCCCATGTCCCCCTACGCCACCGAACTCGCCTCCGCCCGCCTCGACGCCCTCCGCACCCTCATCGACGCCCTCAACGAAGCCGAGACCCCTGACGAAAAACGCCGCTGCGCCGTCGCCATCTTCAACGCTCCCGACCCCTGCGACCTCGACGATGAGATCGAGCTCGAAGAAGACGATGAAACAGACGAAGCCGACGAGAACGAAGAAAACGATGAGTCCGAAGCAGATGACGATTCCGAAGATGAGGATGCCGGCGAGGAACCCACCGACGGTGACGCCGCGCAGTCAGAATCCAGTTCGAAATCGAACGAACACCCCCATGGTCCCTCCGCAGTGCATCTCTACGAATCTCACGCCCCACCCCGCTCCCAACGCACCCCCATAGTCTCCACCGCACCACCCTTGATTCGTTCCGCGGATCACGCGCCACAAGTTTGTGCCCCGGGTTCGCCTGGCGGCGGGTGGCCCCACCGTGGCGTGCCACCACCTTCGGAGCTTTGGCCGAAGGCGGTGCCGGTCACCCTTGCCCCCCGCATCACCTTCGGCGCAAAGCCGCCGAAGGTGATGGCACGATGAGGCATCAATCGTCAGGCCACCCGCCGACCGCCGCGATCGCCGGGACGACCTCAAGACGTGACGTGCCACCGATTGCCCGCGCGGCGCGGGCTATCGGTGCGGACGCGATGGAGATAACACGACGCAACTGGTTGACCGCACCGATAGCCGCCCAAAGCGACGGCAATCGGTGGCACGGGTTGGTGAAAGCCGGTCGATTAAAGTGAAATACATGGTAGCGTCTATAATGTATTGGCCAACTGGGAGAATCATGCTCATGCAGCTATTTCAATTCAAAACTCGCCGCCAATCGTCAAGTCTGCTCGTGAGCATGCTTACAATGCTGCTCGCTGCTTCGACTGCACACCCGGACGTCATCAGTAGCGTGACAAATCAGGGCAGTGCTGGAATGCCGTGTGTCACATCCACATGGGGACCAAGCCCCGCGCCCGGCATTGGTTCGCCGATTTGCCAAGTAACCGATGGAGGGACAACTTGGACTGTCACTTCGATCACCTTTGATGTCGGCCGGGTATCAGGGCGTGAGATGCACCTCTCTGCGAGTGGTTCGCATTCGGTCCTACAAGGGGAATGTACTTTTGTCGCGACGACGATGTTTGTCCTAACCGAACCGAGTCGTGTCAGATTGTCTGGAACGCTCGCTGGGGCCTTCGTTGCAGTCACCGTTGGTGGTGCCTCCCCAGTGTTTCAGGGAAATCAAAATCTGGACGCGTTTTCGGTTGTGCAAGATGTGCCTCCGGGAACCTACATCTACACCATGAACGCGGGGGCTCGTAACTCTTCGTGGACGGGTGACGTGCTGCTCACGGTGATGTGCCCTTCGGACTTTGATGACTCCGGAACACTGAGTGTTCAAGATATCTTCGCGTTCCTCAGCACATGGTTCGCTGGCGATCCGCGAGCGAACTTCAACCACTTCGGCGGCACCAACGTGGGTGACATCTTCGATTTCCTCGCGGCGTGGTTCGCCGGTTGCTGACCTGAACTCGCACGGCGGGTGGTCCGACGTTCGTGCCACTGGCTCACGGTTCCTCAACAAGTCAGTGCGGGCGTGCGTGGGCGTGAGTTACCTGAAACCGTGGCCTACAAGCGAGAAATGCCGTTGAAACGGCATGGGGACGGACGCGATCCGCCAATCCGCCCGACCATCTTCTCCGTGCTCTCCGTTCCTTCTTCGTGACCTTCGTGTACTGAATTCCATCCGTCAACGGAAACCGTCGGACCTTCGCTGGCGCGTCGGGCTCGTTCGCCGACTTCAACGGCGTGAACGCCATCACCCCGCAGGACATCTTCGACTTCCTGAACGCGTGGTTCGCCGGCTGCTGACCCAAACCCGCTCGCCGACGCTCGGGCGGTGCGGCTCGTCGGGTTCTTCCCCTTCCTGATCCGCGTCGATCCGTGTTCATCCGTGGCCACTCCGCCTTCTCCGTGCCCTCCGTTCCACCTCCGTGCTCTTATTGACCTTCGTGGACCGCATCTCATCCGTTCACACAAGCCACCAGGCCTCGCTCGGGATCAGATACTCGAAAAAATCGCCACGCCGCTCCGGCCCGGTCGATGTCTCCTTCATGGAGTTGCTTCGCCCCTCACGCTGGCCGCACGATGGATTGGTGGTGACGTACCACTACGTCCGCCCCACCAACTCCGAGGGTGGGGGGGTGACGGGGATATCGCCCGAGGAGTTCGCGCGGCAACTGGTTGCCATCGCGCGGTCGCATCGGCTGGTCGGCGTGGACGAGTTCGTGCGGGCAGCGGAAGCACGTGAGACGAGCGACCAGCCGCTCGCGCTCATCACCTTTGATGATGCCGTGAAGGATCAGTACACCTACGCGCTCCCGGTGCTGGAGCGGCTCAGCGTTCCCGCCGTCTTCTTCGCGCCGATGCGCCCTGTGGATCCGGCGCACCACCCGCTGGATGCGTGGACACCGCAGCATCTGGTCCACGCGCTCGCCGAGCGCATGACCTGGAAGACGCTCGAAGCTGCGGTGCGGCGCGAAGTGGGGGAGGT
>JBKJOD010000156.1:0-4877 GCA_046593245.1 Phycisphaerales bacterium | reverse complement strand
GGGGGGGGGGGTGGGGCATGAATGGCGTGGGTGGAAAAGGAATGGGAGAGCTGCACAGTCGCATGGTCGGCACTGGCGGCTTGTTGGGCGGGCCCGCCAGTGATGCGCCATGGGCGTATCCCGCAAACCGCCACTCACCATCCCCCATGCTCGGTGCCCACCCGCCCCATGATCCGACAGCTCGTTTCTGCTCTTGGCGTGTGGTCATCTGCTTCATATGCATTCGGCGACGGCGGGCGTCGCCGACTCCGGCGGGCTGAGCATGAACGCGATCCATCGCTTGGACGAGGAGCAGACACGGGAGAGGCGGGAACGCTGCCGGTGCGGTCACGCTCAGCCCAGCAAGAGGCCACATGCGGCCAAACCATTCGATTTGTGGAATGAATGTCCGGTGGCGCGCGGATTTGCCGCATTCCTTGTTGATGTATGCAGTAAGCTGGTAAGGTTCTCGCCGTAAGGGGTGGCACAGCGCTCCAACAGGTGCGAGAGGCGTTGACGATTCATTCATGCTGGGGCGGAATCGTTTCTCAAAGGAATGCAATGGCTATGTCATACCGAACACTCAGGGTGCGAGCCGCGACGATCGTGATCGCGGGCAGTTGTGCTGCGATGGCCTTTGGCCAGCAGTATTCCACAACCAACGCGAGAGAGGTCCGCCCGGGCCCCGGCGTGATCAACCCAGACCCGACTGGCGCGCGGGACGGTCCCACGGTCGCGCACCCGGTTCCACCGCTGGATCAGATTCCTCCTATCCCCATGCCCGTGTTCCAGGGCGCCGCGTTGGACGGAGCGGTGAACAACGGGTTCATTTACCACGACACCCGCACCGGCCAGGACCGCACGATTCCCCCGGAGGTCTGGGCCGCTCTCACCGAAGGCCAGACCGGCGGCTCGCTTCCCCCGGAAACTCCCATTACCGGCGAGGGCTTCCGTCCGCGCGGCCTCGGCACCATGAGCGCGATCTCCACCCGCAACACGTTTCCCTGGAGCGCCAACTGCAAGGTCATTGAGCGATTCAACAACGGCGCGGGCGGAGCATCGTGGTTTGTCTGTTCGGGAACCATGATCGACCCGGCCACCTGCCTGGTCGCGGGCCACTGCGTGTACAACCGCGGCAACGGCATCCCCAACGGCTGGGCCACGGATGTGTACATCGTCCCCGGCTGGGACGGCAACGGCAACATCGTTCCGCCCAACTCTGTAGGTTCCAACACCAGTTTGCAGAACTTCGGCTACGCCCACTCCACGGGCCTTGGCGCGGGCACCGCCTGGGTCAATAGCGGCAGCCGCGACCAGGATTGGGGCGTTGTCTCGCTGGACCGCGCCGTCGGCGGCCTCACCGGCTGGTTCGGCACCGCCTGGGGGTACAGCTGCGCCACCATCCAGAGCCGCACCTATTACAACACGTCCTACCCAGCCGAAAATCCCTGCGGCATCGCCGGCCTGCACAACGGCCAGACCATGTACTTCTGGGCCGGCACCATTGACTCCTGCCCCAGCAACCAGCTTGAGCTCGTGACCACTCCCGGCTGCTTCACCGCCGTGTGGGGCGGCATGAGCGGGAGCAGCATGTACTACCTGGATGCCAACACGCGGTACGCCCACGCCGTCTGCTCAACCTCCAACCGTTCGACAGCTGGTGACTACTGTCGTCTGGACCAGGGCGCGTTCAACTACATCAACAGCAGTTTCATTCCCGGCGCCCGCGGCGCGGCGTTCGATGCGCAGGCCCTGAACTGCCAGATCGCCCCCACGAGCGTTCAGGCCGGTGCCACCACCGCCACGCAGAACTTCCTCATGTACAACGGCTCCAACGGCGCCGCCAACGCCACCTGGACCTTTCGCGTCTACCTCTCCTCAAACGATTTCATTTCCACATCCGACACGCTGCTCTCCACGCAGACCGTCCCCTGGAACTCGCCGGCGCTCTCGGCCCTGCGCGTGAACATGGCGCCCGTCACCATCCCCGCGGGCACGCCCCCCGGAACCTACTGGATCGGCGTCATCCTTGATCCCGGCACCGACGGCAACTCCGGCAACAACGCCACGCAGAGTTGGGACGCCGCGCGGATCACCGTGACCCCGGCCGCGCCCACCAACGATCTGTGCCCCAACGCCACCTTCGCCACCGAGGGCTCCTACTCCGGGTACACCGCCACAGCCAACCTCGACGGCTCCTCGAACTGCGGCACCGGCGGCACCGGCCAGGGCAAGGATGTCTGGTATCGGTATCAGGCCTCGGCCGCTGGCACCGTGAACATCAACACCTGCGGGTCCTCGTACGACACCGTGCTCTCCCTGCACTCGAGCTGCCCGGGCACCACCGCCAATCAACTCGCCTGCAACGACGACAACGGCAGCGGCAACGGCGCCTGCGGCGGCGGCCTGCAATCCGGGTTGAACTTCACCACCGCCGCGTTCGCGACCTACTACATCCGCATCGCCGGGTACAGCGGCGCCAGCGGCTCGTACATTCTCAACATCGTCCCCATCGCTCCTCCCAACGACGACTGCGCCAGCGCCCCGACCATCACGCCCGGCACATACACGGGATCCACGGGCTTTGCCAACACCGACGGCGCGGCCACCTGCGGCTACTCGCAGTCCGCTCCGGATGTCTGGTACGCCATCACCCCCGCCACCGACGGCCTGGCCCGCCTGGACACCTGCTCCTCCTCCTACGACACCGTTCTTTCCGTGTACACAGGATGCCCCGGCAATCTCGACAACGAGATCGCCTGCAACGACGACGCGCCGGTGTTCACCGCCTGCACCAGCACGCTCCAGTCCGTCGTCAACGTCCCTGTCTCCGCCGGAGCCACCTACTACATCCGCGTCTCTGGTTTCAATGGCCGCAACGGCACCTATACGCTGCACTACAACCTTGGCGCGTTTGCCAACGACACCTGCGACAACCCCACCCCAGTCACCTTTGGAACCTACACCTTCGACAACACCGGGGCGACCACCGACGGCCCGACGGAGGCCAACTGCGCCTTCTGCTGCGGCGACCTGCAGGTGAACCAGGACATCTGGTATTCGATCGTCGCCCCCTGCGAACGCACCATCACCATCGACACCTTCGGCTCATCCTTTGATACCAAGCTCGCCGTCTATGCCAGCTGCCCCTTCGGTGCCGACAGTGCCATCGTCTGCAACGACGACTTCGTTGGCACCCAATCCCAGGTCACGCTCGCACCCGTCGCCGGGACGCTCTATCTCATCCGGGTCGGCTCGTACGTGACCAACGTCGGGGCTGGCGTGCTCAACATCCGCACCTGCCTGCCGGACTTTGATTGCAACGGACTCGTCAATGTGCAGGACATCTTCGCCTTCCTCTCCGCGTGGTTCGCCTCCGACCCGCGCTCGGACTACAACCTGAGCGGCGTATCAGATGTGCAAGACATCTTCGACTTCCTCTCCAGCTGGTTCGCGGGCTGCTGATAAACGCCCATCCGCCGAGCAAGCTCGGCGGGTGCCCCGGCCTTCATCCGGGTGCGTCGTGTCGCCCATGCGTGTGTTCGTGAACGTACCACGGACGGCCGATGGTCCCGGTGTGTAAAACCCCTGCCCGATGACGCGTTCACGCGTTCCCGATGATCCCCCGCTCGCACCCTCTCTCATCGAGGGGTGTGCGAACGGGGGATCGTCCTTTTTTGTCCTGAGTTGTCCATGATTCGGACGCGACCAGCTGTTTGCACAACGTGAACTGCACCGAAGTCGCGCACTTCCCCCCCCCCACTGCCCACTGCCTCCCCCAAACATTTTGCCACAGATACACACGGATGGACACGGATCAGACAACGCGCCCGACGCGCCAGCGAGGGTGATTCCCGCCCCACCTCGCCGCCAATCCATCCTCTCGCAAAGGCGCGGGGATCGCAAAGGGAGGCGGGAAAGAAAGCGAGGATGGAGTGGGCAGGTGGGCAGTGGTGAGTCGGCGGTTGGCACGAGTGCGCGGGCAGTGGGCAGTTCGAAAACAGGCAATGGGTGGCACTGGCGGCTGCGGGGGGGGCCGCCAGTGATGCGAGATTGGCACCTCCCGCCTCCCGCCACTCACCATCCCCGCACTCCCCACTGCCCACGCCCAAAAGCATTACCGGCAAATGAGCATTAATGAGCGAAGCTCAGCACAAGCGACGGAGAGAGAGAACTGCCACTACTCTCCCCGCGTTGATAACCGGCGTGCGCCAAATTGCAGCTTTGGGACGGGCGATGCGGTTGCATGGTGTTCGCACGACCACGCGGCTTTCTGATCGGAAACGCAGTAGCAAATGATCGCGGGCCACTCGTCCTCCCGCTTGTTCAGGCCCGAAGGGTTGCGGTCAGAGGATGGGCGGTTGTGCTATACTTGTGGTTGGCGAAGGCGGGTCGCGCAGCGCACGATAGGGAGTCGCGGAACTTTTCCACGGCGTATCGGAGGCGGTGCATCACCGGCAATGATGACATACAGCGGACGGCTTGGCGATTTCCGGCGGCGGATGGGTTGTGTTCTTGTGAGGAGCTCGCGGCGTGAATCATCCATCATCTCACGAAAGGTCGCAGGCGACGACTCCCGAGAGCGCCGCGCCACTCGGGCCCCGCGTTCGTGTGCTGTGCGTGGACGACGAGCCCGCACTCACCCGTGTGCTCGGAAAACTGCTGAACATGGAGAGCGACCTGGAGTGCGTGGGGGAACTCGGGAGCGCCGACCGCCTTGTTGAAGAGGTGATGCAAAGACGCGCGGATGTGGTGCTGCTGGATCTGACCATGCCCGGCTGCGATTCCGTGGAAGCGATTCGCGCTCTGGCGGCACGCGTTCCTTGCTGCCGCGTGCTGGTCTTCAGCGGGTACGACGATCAACAAACCCAGGACGAGGTTCGCCGCGCCGGGGCGTT
>JBKJOD010000131.1:0-25084 GCA_046593245.1 Phycisphaerales bacterium | reverse complement strand
GCGCACGCGATCGAACCGGAATACGCCGTAGTGCGTGATGCGGAATCACTTCTTCGGATAGCCGAAGACTTTGCCGGGCCCAGACGCGCGCTGATTGCGGCACGAGTCGGGCCGGTTCGATTGATCGACAACTGTGCGTGGCCACGCTGAAGACAGAGACGGGTGGGTCAGGAGCGCGGCGGAACGGGAACCTCTTCCCATCGGCCCGACATGTGGCGGACGATCTTTCCGGTGGCAACATAGAGTGCCTGCTCGGCGATATTCGTGCAATGGCCGGCGATAATCTCACAGAGCGTGGCGAGTTCCTGGACGAGAAACGCGGCGTCCACGGAGAGCTTGCCGCTGGAAACCTGGGTCTGGGCGTCGCGCAGAATGGCCCGCTTGAATGCCTCGACAGCATCCTCGCTGGCGAGCACGACCTTGGCAAGGTGGCCGTCGCTGCGCTCCAGCGAGGTGCAGCAGTCACGCAGGATGCCGATGACCGAGTTGGTCATGACGCGGAATGTCTCGGGGAGCGCGACGTGCTGGGCGGAGAGCGTTGTGACCATCTCACCGACGGCTGCGCCCGCGTCGGCGATGCGTTCGAGTTCGTTGTTCACCTTGACGATCGTGAGCACGCGGCGGAGCAGGTCTTCCGAAAGGGCCGCGCCGCTGGCGGTCGCCTCGCTGAGAAGCGCGACCGCGCTGCGCTCGATATTTACATCCACGGTGTCGATCGCGTCATCGAGCGCGATGGCGCGGTGGGCGGCTTCGATATCGTGCGAGAAGGCGGCATCAAACGCGGCTTCCAGCAGATGCTGCACGCGCCGGCCCTGCGTGGCGAGTTCCCCTCGCAGCAGTTCTATGCGTTCCGGGAATCCATTTGTCGAGATCGGCATGAGGGCTCTCTTCCCGGGGTACGGAATCGGTCAGACTGTGGGAAAGATACCACACATCCTGGGAGGATGCACATACGCATGTGCCTGGAGGCATTCCAGCCGGCTGTTCCTTCGAACGCTATACGGCCGCGGTCGATGCGTTTGGCTTCACCACATGCAGCCACTTGGCGAGGTAGCCCTCAGGGGCGTGGCGGTCGGTGAGTTTGTACTTGTTCTGGATAGTTGCAGCAGCGTGGCCCATGAAGAGCGGCTGGGGGTCCAGGGGGCGACTGGTGAGTTCCGGGTGGAACTGCGCGGCGATGAAGAACGGGTGCGTGGTCGCGGGCTGCCCGGAAGCGAGACCGCTTTCGGGAGTTTGCGGAAGCTCCAGAATCTGCATGATCGGCTGATGAGGGTGACGGCCGGAGAAGATGAGGCCAGCGGCCTCAAGTCGCTCGATATAGTCGGGCTCGACCTCGAAGCGATGGCGGAACCGCTCGCGGATCATCAGCGGAGGGCGAGCGGCGGGGCCGCCGCGGGCGCGACCGCGATAGAGGAACTCGGCAAGAGAGTTGGGACGAATCTGCACTTCCTGACCACCCAGACGCATGGTCCCGCCGAGGCCCTCAATGCGTTTCTGGTCCGGGAGTTCGCTGATGACGGGGTGTTGCGATCCGGGTGCAAACTCCGTGGAGTTCGCGACTTCAAGGCCCAGCACATTGCGGGCATACTCGATGACGGCAACCTGGAAGCCAAGACAGATTCCAAGATAGGGAATCTGACGCTCACGACAATACCGAACGCACTGAATTTTTCCCTCAACACCGCGCGAGCCGAAGCCGCCGGGGACGATCACGCCGTCGATACCCGCGAGAGCTTCTTCGATGTTCTGTGCCGTGATGCTGGTGGTCTCAATCCACTTGAGATCGATATCGCAGTGCAGGTGGGCGGAACAGTGCTCAACGGCCTTGTCGATCGAGGCATAGGCATCACGCATTGCGACGTACTTGCCGGTGACGCCGATGGTGACCGAACGCTTCTTCGTACGAATCAGAGCATCGTAGAAACCGGCCCACTCCTTGCGCTTCTTGTCCTCCTCCATCACATGCACGCGATCGTGCAGGTCGAGAATGCTCAGGATTTCGCGGTCCAGACCAACCGATCGCATGTCATCTGGAATGGTGTACACGCTCTCACGGTCGTGCATAGAAAACACACGGCGGAGCGGTGCGTTGGAGAACATTGCGATCTTCTGGCGAATCTGCTCGCTGACCGGTTCGGTGCAGCGACAGGCGATGATGTTGGGCTGCACGCCGGCTTCCATCAATCGCTTGATGCCCAGTTGAGCGGCCTTGCTCTTCTGCTCGCCGAGCGTTTGCGGCTTGATGATGTACGTCAGGGCGACGAAGCAGACCGAGTCCTCGCCTTCCTCGAATGCCAACTCGCGAAGGGCCTCGATGTAGAAGCCGTTCTCATAGTCTCCAACGGTGCCGCCCACCTCGACGAAAACGACGTCCGCTGGGCGATTGCCATCGCCGTACATCGCCAGCTCTCGCAGGCGACGCTTCACCTCGCCAGTGACATGGGGAATCCACTGCACATCGCGCCCGAGATACGCGCCTTGACGCTCCCGATCGACGATCGTCGAGAAAATCTGGCCGCTGGTCATGAAGTTGCGGCGGGAGAGATTCTGATCCAGCAGGCGCTCATAGGTGCCCAGGTCCATGTCGCACTCGGTGCCATCATCGAGTACGAAGACCTCGCCGTGGCGGAACGGGTTGAGCGTTCCGGCGTCGATATTGAGATATCCCTCAAGCTTGATGGGGGCGACCACAAGGCCCTTGTCTTTGAGCAGCTTGGCAACGCTGGACGCGAAGATGCCCTTGCCCAAACCGCTCATCACCGTTCCGAGAACGACAACGTACTTCGTACGGCCCTTGCGGTAACCATCGGGTACGGGAGAGAAAAACTCAGTCTCTGTGGAACGGTCGGCATGGCGGGCGAGCAAGTGACCGGCGCCGAGAGAAGACACATCTTCTTCAACATCGTCATCGCCCGCGCTATCAGCAGCTTTCGAATCGCGAGTTTCCCCGGTAGAACCGAGCGCGATTTCGGTGAGCTCGCGTGCCTCTTCGTTGTGGACGCTCCACGGGCGAATTTCGGCTTGCTCGTGGGCTGCAAGTGTGCGACCGGCATCAACGCGCACCGGATTCGGCGAGTCGGTGCTGCTACTGGAATGGAGTGATCGCTGCTGCGGTCGAGTGGGCGGCGTCGGCTGCGGCATGAACTCATGATAGGTCACACGATTGCACAGGCAATCTTCATGAAGAGCCAAACCCATATTCACGATTCCGCAGGCACGGTACACTGCCACACCGCTCCCCTCTCGCCCCCGCCCCAATCAGGGCATTCGCCCGCGAAAGTCCCACCATGTCGCTGAAACATGTCTCCGCCCGTGCCATGCCGATTCTGGCGTCTGCATCTCTCATTTTCTCTCCCCAACTCTTGGCACAATCCGAGCCGCCGCCAGCCACTCCGACATCCGAGAGCGCATCCAAGCCAGTGAAGGACCCGGAACCTCCGGCAAAGGCTTCCACAGTCGATCCACGTATTGATGTCGAAACCGGACGCGACAAACGTGTGTGGCCACTGGATCCGATCTTCAATCACAAGCACTTTACGCTGGAAATGCTCATTCCGGACATGTCCAAGCACGAGTTTACGGCCACGGCGACGATCACGCTGAACCCGATCGCATCGGCGCAAGAGGGGATCACTCTGGACGCCGGGGGGGGGCTTACGTTTTCCACCATAACCGCGGCGGGCCAGCCCGTGCGGTCGTTCAACCACGATAAAGAGCGACAGAAACTCGCCATCGACTTCGGGCGAACGTTCAAGCCGGGCGAGAAGTTTGACTTGGTGATGGGATACACCGCAATCAAGCCGGGCGGACGCGGCGAGGGAATCACATGGTCCCGCGATGACAGGCGCACGCCTGAAGTCGATTTCATGATGCACGCTCAGGGCGAGCCGCAGCATAACCACCTCTGGTTTCCCTGCCACGACTTCCCCAATCTGCGAACATCGACAGAAATGTACGTGACAGTGCCAGAGCCCTATGAGGCGATTTCCAACGGCAAGCTCATCGGAATATCACGGAAGTCGTACGCATCTCTGGGGCTGACGCCCCCACTACCACAAACCCCGGTGACTGCGGGCGACGACAGCGCGGAAGCTGCGCAGCCAGAGCCAGCGCCTACACACCTCCGCACGTTTCACTGGAAGCAGGAGCTCCCGCATTCCTATTACTTGCAAACACTGGTAGTCTCGCGATTTGATGTGGTAAACGTCGGCGGGCCTCAGAGTGAGTTTCCAGGACTTTGGATTCCCGTGTATGGCCCCCTCGGCTCGGGCGAGGCGATCCGCAAGGCGTTTGCCAACACCCCCGCGATGATCGCACACTTCTCAACGCTTTTCGGGTATCGCTACCCGTGGGACAAATATGCGCAGGTCATGTGCCGGGATTTCTCGGCGGGCGCGATGGAGAATACAGGTGTCGTGACGTTTCAGTCAGCACTGGCGCGGGGCGGGCGACGCGGGTCGATCGATGGCATCATCTCGCACGAGCTCATGCACCACTGGTTTGGAGATTTGGCGACGTGCAAATCGTGGGAACACATCTGGCTCAACGAGGGTTTCGCAACCCTTGGCGAAGCACTCTGGGCCGAAAAAGTACGCGGCTACGAGGGATATCAGGCCGCCATTCTGAGCAACTTCGATCGTGAGCGGGGCTCCTCGAGCGGACGCACTGCTCCGCGACGCCCTGGAATGGTGAGCAATCTCTATACCACTGCAGACTCCAAGTTTACCAGTGGCGACAACTGTTACAGCAAGGGTGGCAGCATTCTGCACATGCTCCGCGTGCGGCTGGGCGATGAGGCGTTCTTCCATGCGATCGCTGTGTATCTGGAGCGGTATCAGTTCGCGCAGGTCGAGACAGACGATTTTCGGCTGGTGCTGGAAGAGGTCTCCGGGCAATCGCTTGAACGGTTCTTCGACCAGTGGTGTCGCCGCCCTGGGCATCCGTCGCTTGAAGTGGATGTGTCGTGGACGCCTGGCGACTCCGGTGAGGCGGGGATGCTCAATGTGGCGGTCGATCAGACGCAGAAGATCGATGCGGACAATCCGGCGTACGCAATCGTTGTGCCGCTGTGGATCAAGCACTCGTCGAGTGATGATGATGGCGAGTGGCAGTCGGTTGTGACGGACACGCGACACTCCGCCGCGTCCTTCCAACTCGCCAAGAAACCGCGCGATGTCGAACTAGACCCGCAGCTCAACGTGCTCTGCCGGCGAAAAGTACGCCAACCGCTTGAGCAGACGCTGAATCGTCTGCGTGATGGAACGGCATCGCTGGCATCGCGTGTTGAAGCAATCGAGCAACTTTCTGAATCGTCCGACACCCGAGCAACCGTGATGCTGGCTCGACTGGCTGCTCGAACGTCCATCTGGCCGAACAGCGCATATGAGCCGGACCCGAAGGCAGTGATCCGCCGCGCGGCGTCCGAAGCACTCTCGAGCCAGATCGCGCTGAGCGGCAAGACGGCCGGGCAGTTTGTACTTCGGGCCGCCACCGATACGCGGACGTTCGCCGCTCGCCATCAAAAGGAGACCAAATGAACTCGACAACGGACCGACCCATGTTTCATCGTTCATCGTTCCTGACGGCGGTGTTCGCCTCCACGGCAATCGCCGCAACTATCGCCATCGCCGGTGAGCCGGAGGGCCGCGAGCGTCGTGCCTTTGATACCATGAGCGGTCGCAATCTGTTGAACTTTCCGCCGCACAAGACGGCCGAAGTGCGGCACATGGCGTTGCAACTCCGCATTCAGAACATGAACGATCGGACGATCCTCGCGAATGAGACACTGACGGTGGCGCCGGTTGCACAAGAACTCTCGTCGTTCACGCTGAACGCCGCACTTTTGCAGATTGGCACCATCACCAGCCCAAACCGGGTCTGCACATTCACGAAGGATCAGGAGAATGAAACGATCACGATCACGGTCGATCCTCCGCTGGCGAAAGGGCAGACGGCCGACATCACCATCGGCTATCGCATCTCCGACCCGCCGGACGGGTTGACATGGACGACTGAATCCGCGGCGTATCCAGGAAGATCCGCACAGATACATTCGCAGGGCGAGTCTCAATCCAACCGCTACTGGTTCGTCGGCCATGACTTTCCCAACACGCGCTGCACAACGGAGATGACCATCACCGTGCCCCGCGGCTATCAGGCCGTCTCGAACGGGCGACTGGAATCTGTCACGCGCGAAAAGATGGAGCCATTCGACACTTTTCACTGGGTGCAGGACAAACCACATGTGGCGTATCTTGTGACGCTCGCAGTTGGCAAGTGGGATGTGGTGGATGTCGGGACCAGCAGACTGCCGATGCCGGTGTACGTCCCCGTCGGGCAGGGCGAGCGCGTCAGGCCCGTCTTCGGACGCACTCCGAAAATGGTGGACATGATCGCACGCCTGAGCGGCGAGCCGTATCCATGGGCGAAGTACGCGCAGGTGAGCGTGTACAACTTCGCGTGGGGCGGCATGGAGAACACATCAGCGACCACGCTGTACGAGACAGTTGCGCTGGACAAGACAGCACTGCTGGATGGTGATGAAGAAGAGCTGATCGTTCACGAACTTGCGCACCAGTGGTTCGGCGACCTCATCACGTGCAAGTCATGGGAACACGTCTGGCTGAACGAGGGGTTCGCGACATATGTTGAATCACTCTGGGCGCAATACAAGGATTCCTCGATTCCATCGAGCGGAAGAGGAACAGAGGGATTCAAGTCTGACAACGCCGCATATCAGGCCTGCATCTGGGCGTGGCAACAGGATGTCATCACAAACGACATCGGCGCGGCTCCATTCCAGCCCGCGATGGCGAGCAAGGAATATGACGCGCCGGACGATGTGTTTGATCGGGAGGCCAACCCCTACCCCAAGGGCGCTCTCATTCTACACATGCTCCGCGCGAAACTCGGAGACGAAGTCTTCTTCCGCGGCCTGCGCGAATACGTGCAGAAACACAAGCTGCAACAGGTGGAGACGTTCCAGTTTCGCGAGGCGATGGAACACGCGGGCGGGGTCTCACTTCAACGCTTCTTTGATCAGTGGGCGTTCCGGCCATTGGTGCCGCATGTCCGCGTCTTGCCATCATGGGACAGTGCCAACAGTTCGCTGAACGTTGCGTTCGAGCAGCTTCAGACCATCGACGGCTACAACCCGGCGTTCAATCTGAGCGTGCCGGTCTGGGTGCGGCTGGTGGGGAAGAGCGATTGGACGAAGCTTGTCGCGGCGTTTGATGTGCGGACATTTACATTCACGTCTCAGCTCCCATCAGAGCCGGAGATGATCGTCATCGACCCGGAACTGACGGTGCTCGCGGACTTTGACGTGGCTCAGGACTCCCGATCTTGGGCTCGTCAGCTCGCCAGCGGCCCAACTCAGGGGTCGCGGTTTCAAGCAGCAAAAGCCATCGGCCGCGCAGGTGCGACGGAAACCGACGCGGCAGCACTCGTTGCTGTCGTGCGCGACGACCGGGCCATACCGCAACTCCGTATCGCAGCGGCGGCGTCCCTTGGCAAGGTCGGACGGAGTGCCGCCGGAACGCTTCGAACATTGCTGGATGCCAAGTTCGCATCTGCGCCGGTACGGAGCGCGGTCATCGAACACCTCGTCGAGGCGTCGTATGACACGGACGTAGCGTTCAAGTCTGAAGTTGCCGACGCACTCACTCGTGCGTACGCAACCGATCCGTCGTACGGCGTTCGCGCCGCGGCTATTCGCGGTCTCGGTGCCCTCAAGCTCGAACAGGGCTGGCCAATCATTCTTTCCGCATTGAGCGTGGAATCTCAGCACGATCAGATTCGCAAGGCGGCGGTGGCCGCGGTGGCGGACATGGACCGCGCCGATGGGCTGCCGCTCGTGTTTGCCCGAACTGCGGCGGGCAACTCGTCGAGTCTTCGACCGGAGGCCGCAACGTCGCTGGTCAAACTCGCCCATCACGATCCCGAGCGGGTCTTCGTCGCACTTGCGGCCTTACTCGAAGATCGGGAGGTGAAGATGCAACAGGCAACCGGCAAGGCGTTGGCCGAAATCGGCGGCGCTCGCGTGCGAACGCTTTTCGAGCAGCGGCTCGCGACGCTCACCAGTGCGTATTGGAAAGGCAAAACGCGCGGCTGGATGCGGGACTTGAAGGAAGAGAAAGCGGCAGCCGCGAAGTAGGCGACCTGCGCTTGGGGCATCAGTCGCGCGAGAAAGTCCACGGGATTCGGCTCGCCCACCATCACACTCGCTCATCCCGGCCGTGCGTTGTAGCGCGCCACGAACTGGTCGTACTGCTCGTGCGTGTCGATGCCGATACGTGCTGACGCGCGAACCGCGACCGCGATCCAAAAGCCGTGCTGGAGCGCTCGCAACTGCTCGAGTTGTTCCGCACGCTCCAGCGGCGTCGGCGTAAGGGCAATGTAGCGATCCAGAAACGCGCGGCGATACACGTACAGCCCGACATGGCGAAGCATGGCCGCATCGGGACCTCCGATGCCATCACGATCGAAAGGAACAGGACTTCGCGAGAAATACAGAGCGCGGCCATCTAAGGCGCAGACAACTTTTACACAGTTCGGATCGCGCGGGTCCTCTCCCGACTGGAACGGCACCGCGATGGTGGCAATCGAGCAGCCGGCCGGGGTCAGTTCGCCAAGGAGCAGCATGGAGACTGCAGCGTCGATCGCGTCGGGCTCGACCTCCGGCTCGTCACCCTGCACATTCACAATGACCGCATCGTCCGAAAGCCCGATCGTGGCGGCGGCCTCGCTCAGTCGGCTCGTGCCGTTCGGGTGAGCTTCGCTGGTCAGCACAGCCTTCGCACCGAATCCCTGGCACGCACCCAGTACACGCAGGTTGTCGGTCGCGATGACTACACGGGCGACCCGCTTCGCACGCCGCGCCGACTCCCACACGTGTTGGATCAGCGGCTTCCCCGTTGCGTTCAGCAGCACCTTGCCCGGCAATCTCGTCGAGCCCAGCCGCGCTGGAATGATGGCAACAACTTCGCTCACATGATCGCTCACGTGCTCAACCCGCCACCCCGCCACCGCTCTTGAGTTTGGCACTGAGCGCCTTGGCCTCATCTCGGCGGGAACGGACTTCCTTGTAGCTCATGTTCTTTATGACAATCTGCGACGCGATCGAACTCGCCTCTTCGGCATCCGAGAGCGACGCCTGTTCCTTGGCGCGTGCCAGCAGTGCTTCCATGAGCCCGTACTTAAGTTCCATCTCGGTTGATTCGTCGCCCGCAAGCTGCATGCCCTGCGCCTGACGAAGCGTTTCGATCGCCTCGTCGTTCATGCCGATGCTGCCGAACGAGAGGCCGAGGTAGTGGAAGACCTGCGCTTTGTTCTTCGCATCGTCCTTGGCGATCTGCAGGAGCCCGATGGCCTCCTCAAACTTTTTGATCTTGAAGTAGCGCTTGGCAAGCTCAAACTTGCGGCCCAGATCGGTCGGATACGCCGCGACGGCCGCTTCCAGAGATTGGATTTCGGCCGCAAGAAACTCGCGCTTCGCCGTGTTCAATGCCTGTTTGTTCTCAGGCGTGTCGTTCTTCTCGCTCTCCGCCTTGAGTTTCGCCGCCTTGCGACGGAGTTGTCGAATGCGAATACCGTCGGCGGTCTCGCGGAAACGAAACTCCTTGGTTTTTTCGTGCCAGTGTTCCGCGAGTGTGAACGCTTCTTCCTCATCTTCCGGCTTTCCACGACGGATGAGCGAGTCGATGAACTTGATCGCGTTCGGCCGATCATTCGGAGCCGATTCACTATCCGCCCGCGCCGCCGCGAGTACGCGATCGAGCACCTCGTCGGTAGTCACGACGCGATCGCGCTCTTCCATCTGGCGCTGCTTGGCCGCGTCGCGCATGTTGGAGCGGAAGCCGCCCGCCTCGCCGGTTTGATCAAAGCCGCCGCGTTTGGTCGTCCATTCGGCGGAGAGGTTCTTCACTTCCGACGCAAGGTTCCCATCCAGCGGATCAATCTTGATCGCAGCCTCGCCAGTCTGCACGGCGAGGTCAAACTTGTCGAACTTGTGGAAGACCTTCATCGCCGCGACCATGTGCTCTTTGCGTGGCTTCTTATCCCGGGCCACGGCACCGACTGCACGCTCGGCGATCCATACCGCCGGTCCGCCGAGCCCGAGCGAGGATGCCAGTTCCATCGCCCTGATGGAATATGCCGGCTCGAACGGGTGGGCACTCCACTGGACGAGCGAGGACAGGTATTTATCCACATCCGTCTTGCCGGAGGCGTCTTTCACTGTTGATTTGAAAACATCCTCTTTCTCGCCCTTGGGGTTTTCCGTGAAGAACGAACCCGCAGACTTGAAGAACCCCTCCAGCCCGTTCATAGCGATCGGATCAAACCGCAGGCCGCGAATCCACATGTTCATCGCGTAGCCGAAGTTAGTCGCTTCGTGGAGCGTTTGGGCACGCTCGAAAAACTTGGCGGCTTTGTTCGAATCAAACTCGTGCGGACCCTCGCCGCCGGTCGGTGATTTGCCGCCCGAACCTTTATCGCCCGCAGCACCACTGGGGATCTGTGGCGTAGTTTCTTCGGTCCTCTTCTTGAACGGGTTAAACAACGCCAATGCGGGCTCCTTGCGTGCCGCCCCGGGGCTGATGCCGGTGGCTTTGAACCGCCCCCGGAGGGGCGTGGCTTGACATGTTACCGAACGCGGCAGCGCAACGTCAATCCACACCGACCTCCTACCCAGCATGTACGCAGAATCCCTGCATCTGGTCCCACCGCCACCCCATCTCACCATCGAATGGATGTCGGGAATGCCATTTCCAGTCCGATATTCCTAGTATCTGATAATGCCCATCCACCCCGACATGCTGGACATTGTCATCTACCCGGACCCGGTCCTGAATGCGAAGGCCAACCCGGTGGAAAAAATCACCGAGGAGGTCCGCCGCGTCGCCAAGCGAATGATCGCGCTCATGCGGGAGGCGGACGGGATCGGTCTAGCCGCGCCGCAGGTGGGACTTTCGTGGCGGCTATTTGTGGTTGATGTCCCTCCGAGCGAAGACCGTTCCGCACAGGCCGACCCGCCAACCGCGACCGATGGGCCACAGTTCTACATTAACCCGAAACTCTCCGATCCGAAGGGTGCTCCGGTTCCGTGGGAAGAGGGATGCCTTTCGCTTCCGGATATCCGGGGTGATGTTCTGCGGCCACCGGTCATCACCATTTCAGCCCTTGATCTGGACGGCAAGTCATTCACTCAGACTGCTGGCGGATTGCTCGCCCGCTGCTGGCAGCACGAGATGGACCATCTGGAAGGCGTACTGATCTTCCAAAAGATGACCCAGATGTCCCGGCTTAAGAACCGCGCCGCGATCCGAGACCTGGAACGCTGATGAGCCGCAGATTCGCACTTGGCACACGCTTTCACGCCGATACGATCGAATGATGCGTCTTGTCTACTTCGGTTCGGGAGCGTTCGGGTTGCCGACGCTTGAGCACCTCGCGCGGCGACACCAGATCGCTGGCGTCGTCACACAGCCGGACAAACCAGCGGGACGCGGCGGTGCGGTAACTCCCACACCAGTCGGGCAATGGGCCGCGGCCAATCTTCCGAACGTCCCGATTCTCAAGCCCGCAAAGGCCAGTGAAGCGACCGTTGTTGAACAGATCAGGGCATTTCCCGCCGATGCGTGGGTGGTGATTGCGTTCGGACAGAAACTCTCGCGGACACTGCTGGACGGACGATTCGCCATCAACCTGCACGCATCCATCCTGCCGCGCTGGCGCGGCGCTGCCCCGATCAACGCAGCCATCCTGGGCGGCGACACCGAAACGGGCAACACAGTCATCACCCTTGCCGAGCGCATGGATGCCGGGCTGATCCTTGGCAGCAGCCGTCGCACCATCGAACCGCTGATGACCGCCGGGGAACTGCACGACTTGCTCTCGGCCGACGGCCCCGCACTTGTTGAACTGGTACTCGACCAGCACGCCGCCGGGACGCTCTCACCACAAACGCAGGATGAGACCCTTGTTACTATCGCCTCAAAGCTCAGTCGGGGCGATGACCATGTCGATTTCACGCAGCGAGCGGACTTTGTGCGCCGACAAGTCCATGCGCTGACACCATGGCCTGGCGTGACGAGTGCGATCGTTGCTCCGTCAACATCACCGGACCTGCATCCGCCGATCTTCATGAAACTCTTACGGGTGCAGCCCATTGCCGGCATCAACCAGCAGGATCCTGGCACCATTCTGGATCCTGCCACTGGGCTGGTCGCCTGCGCGCACCACACGCAACTCAGAATGCTCGAGGTTCAGCCACCCGGGAAAAAGCCCATGCGGTGGGAGGACTTCGCCCGCGGGGGCGGGCGCACCGTGGCAGAGGGGTCGCGTGTCATTCCAGCGAGGGAACTCGCGTAATGCTCACGCTCTGGGATTTGCTCGATCCATTGCTGACGAGACTCAAAGCTCCGCCATCGCTCGCGCCGCGCAAGCAGCAGAGTGGTCAACCCACGGTGCCTGTTCGACCGTCGCCGCCAAAGGTCTCATCCCCGCTCGCCATCCAGCCAACCGTGGTGGTTCGACCAGAAAAGTCCGCCGCGTCCCGTCCTGCGAAGCGTCGTCCAAAGGAGCTGAGGCCCGGCACGGACTCCATGCAGGACAAGTATGACGCAGTCACGCGTCAGATGCTCGACACCTATGGCATCCGAGTTCGTAAGTGGCGTAAGAACATGTCAGGCATTGCGTGGTATGTCACCTATCAGGACGGTCGCCGCGTGAATCTGATTGAGTCGCCGCGCCCTCTCGGGCCGATGTCCGTCGCCATCTTCCTGCACGAGATCGGCCACCACGCGATCGGCTTCAACGTCTATAAACCGCGCTGTCTGGAGGAATACCACGCCTGGCGCTGGTCGCTGCAGACGATGGAGGCCAATGGACTGAACATCACCGACGCGGTCCGGCTACGCATGCACCGCTCGCTGTGGTATGCGGTTGAAAAAGCGAAACGCCGCGGCATCAAGCGGATTCCCGACGAACTGACACCATTTCTCGAAAAACCGAGCTTCGCTCGCAGACGCAATCGCGCATGACATGAAGCGAACGTCCGAGTCACCCCACACGGAGCGGTTCGATGTGCATCATGGCACTCGAGCCGTGCCTTTCCCGCTGAGGCGCAGCATCACGGCGCACATTTGAAAACAGAAGGATCGCAGCGAACGCGTTCGGGCACACGAATTCGCTGGATGTCGCATGATCACGGGCACCCAGCAAACCACGCAGTCAGGAAGTCAAAGATGTCCTGAACGGTGATACCCGCGGCTCCGTTGATGTCGGCACGAGGATCGCCACTGAACCACGCGCCGAGGAAGTCGAAGATATCCTGAACTGTGGAGGTGCCGTCGTGGTTGAAGTCGGCAGTGCAATCAATGCCCTGCGCCGGGCCGATGTAAAATGCCGCGTCGTACACCTCGGGCGTACCCATGTTGTTGTATGAAAGCGTTGCGGCGACGACCAGCCCGCCGAACGCGCGAATGCTCAGGGGCGAGTTCCCGATAGCATCCGGATCGCGATCTTGGATTATTGAACCAGAACATATCGTTCCCGATGCGACCGAATCCGAATCTGACAGCGTGAGTGCCGCAACCGTGTACATGGATGCAGAGTTGGCGCCCGTGATCTGCTGACCGGTCGTAAGCAACAGTTCAAGCTTATACGACGATCCGACGCTGACGGCCTTGAACACCCCGACGGATTCCGGAAGGGCATTCGGCTTCCATCCCGCAACGAAATACACATTGCCAAAGCGATCCACGGCAGGCGCGGAGATCGCCAGTGCCGGTGCGTCCAACGTGCCGACCGTTGCGCCGTTTGCACCAGAGAGCACGGGCATAGCCGGATAGGCCGCGATGGCCCAGGACTGGCTCGCGGCCGACGCCGCCGTTGCCACGGCAATAAAGTTACCCGCGGATGGATCGGTGGCGACCGCCGCAAGCACGAGACTTCCTGCGGCATTCGTCCCGATTCCAACCTGTCCGTTTCCGCCTCGAAACGATGTCTGCGAGTAATACTGTTTGAACGCGGCATTTCCTGTTGTGTTGGCGATGAAGGAGCCCGCAGAGATCGGCGCTGGCAGCGTGAACACGCGAGGCGAACCAGATGCGACCGTGGGAGGTGTGCCTGCTGGAATGGCCGCGCTCAGGCCGAATGCGATGAGGCGATTGGGGTTTACCGGGCCGCTTGTGATACCGATAGAGGCCACGGTACCGAGAGTACCGCCAAGGGGGGCTGCGGGCATGTAGGAAGGATTGCCGCGATGACCGATCATTCCGATGGGGAGATGCGATGTTGTGCTTGTGAGATTCGAGGTGTTCGAGCCGACGCGAAATCGATAGGCGAAGTCATACGCCATCGCGAACGATCCGACGCCTGCTTGATTCACAATCGTCGGCGCATTGGTTGGTACGGGCTCGTTGCTGATGATGAACGCGGTTGCTCCGGCGTCGGTGGCGCTGTTTGAGCCGGCCCCGCCGCTCAGCGTGTTCATGCTCTGGGTGCGTGCGGTGGCGGAAACACGCACGATGCAATCACCCAGCAACTTATTTGTGGTCCCTGATGCCGTGTTGAAGCTATCGGCACGGAATGCGATGGTGCCGCTCCCATCGATCGCGCCCAACGCCAACGTCGCGGTGTCCGCGCTCCCTGACGATGCACGACTACTCGCGGCAACCACGCGCTCGACGAGTAGACGATTGAACGCTCCCGGCTCTCGTCCCACGATCACGCCAACCACGTTGGTCGGACCCTGCGCAAGATCCGAGATAGCCACTCCGAACTGTGCTGAAAAAGCTGAGGCCGAAATCACCCCCCCACCCGAGTTTGCTGACGGATGAACTCCTGCCCCTGGCGAGTTCCACAACGCAAAGTCCTTTGCAGGAAAAGTTAGATTTCTGAGCATGCTCGGACTCGCGGTCAATGAACCGAGGATCTGTGTGCGAAACGCCGGACCGAGATCGCGAGAGGACTTGAGTATCGGGCCGACAAGGATCGGGTTACTCCAACTCGTCATTTGCGGGACAAGGTCTACGGCATATCGAACACGCTGTGTGGCGAGGTCATACGCCGAGAGCGCATCGTTCCCGCCTGGAGTCGAAGCCACGCTGTCCTGAGCGATCGCAGCTCGTCCTGCAAGCACGACCAACGTGACAACGCACAACCGAAGTAAACTGGGCACGGGCACACTCCGAATACGGGCGGACTCAGACCGCACTAGGTGCAGTTGCTGGGCTGGAGGATAGTTATAGAAGAATGCCGCGCGATTCAGCTTTGTGCAAGAGATCCCGCCAACTTTGTTCATTTCTTGTACGGGATTTTCTCCGCTCGAAGCTCGTCTGAAATACACGGGTGGCGGCATCAGTTGAGTGTATTCGACATGCTCAGACATTCGTGCTGGCGAAGGTGCGTGAGCATTTCGCTCGGAAACGCCCGAATATCCGGTGAGCGGAAGATACTGCCGTGGTCGTAGCCGGCAACGACGCGAACATAGCCTGTGGCCGGCGGTGCGCTCAACTCCTGTCGCATCCGCCGCAGGTCAGCGTCGACCAGTTGCACGGCACGCTCGAGGTAAAAACTGTCCTCACCGCCGACCACGAGGCGAATGCGATCATCCCAGAGCGGCCGAAAACGCTCCGGATTCGTTCGGAGAAGATCGCCCAAGTCATATTTCCGGTACGCTTCGGCCACAGCGTGATCGATCTGTCCTGAATCGGGATCAAAGAGAGCAGCAGGGTGTTTTCCCACGCGGACTCCGCCACGTCGCGGCCCAAATACGGCCATCCAACTGTGCCACTGTTGTCCGGAAGTCTGGTTCGGACCAAGCACCCGCTCACCGCTGATTTCCTGACGCACCGACATGACTTCCTTGCCGTCGCGCCGGAAGGATGGATATTCCACGCCGGGCGACCCGTGATGGCCGCTGCGATACAACATGTTGTTGTCCGCGTAAATATCCACACTCTCGAACGCCCGGAAGTCGATCGGATCCGGGGAAGACGACCATACCGCACCGAAAATTTGCGGATAGTTCAGACCGAGCCAGAGCGTCGACCAGCCACCGGAAGAGTGGCCGCGCAATATGCGGGCTTCGGGCTTGGAGCGAAGTGGGTATTTCGATTCAAGGGCAGGAATCAGCTCGCGTACGAGCGCATCGCCGCACGGGCCGTTGTTCGCAGAGTTGGCAAAGAGGGTGTGGCCGTTTGCGCTTTCAGGGTCTAAAACGATAATGAACGTCTCGCGTGCGAGCGCGGCCTCGTCTGCGCTATCAGTAAGTGCTGCAGAATCCCGCGACATGCGTAAGGCGGCAGTATGGTCGCCACCGAAGCCCGGTACGAAATAGATCGCGGAGTATTGCCTGTTCGGATTGTATTGAGATGGGAAGACGATTCCCGCACGCATGGAGACGTCGCGACCATGGAAAGCAGAGAGTAGTGCAGATGGGGTCTCAAACAGTTCAACGCCCGGTGATATGGTCGGCCACGGCTTCGCCTGCGTGGCGTGGTTGAGTTCAATGGCGATATCGACGGGTGCGTTCGGCTGAAGAGTAAAAGTCACCTCGTCAGAAAACATGTTGCCGGGGTCGTTGCGCCAGGAACTCGAATTGCGATGAGCGATCAAGCGAGCGGTGGCTCGATAGTGGCCTGGAGGCAGATCCGCCAGCCGGACGTTCGCAGCATCCGCCGAAGCATCGACGACCGCTGTACCACCAGGGGGCAGGGCTTCCACATTCATTCCATAGAAGGGTTGCTCATCATCCCAGAATGGTGCGTCAAGCGTGGATGTTTCGGGCGGGATCCGAGCAGAGTCTGCTGCGAGCGCGATGATGAGCCGACCGGAAACCGCCCGGTCGGAAATGGATTCGACCGTGCGAACACTGAATGTGACAGGCGAAGCAGCGTGACACGCTCCCAGCAGACCGGCGACGATGCAGACCATGAAGCACTTCATGGAGCGATGGTATTCTAGATATTTTGCCCCTCCGAGCGGGTCGCACAGTGGCCAGATCAACTCGAATCGCAGAACCATCCGAAATAGCCACAACCCGGTATGCTCGGGTGTATGTCCCATATCGATGGAACCACCCTGCCGACTGACCTCGTTCGGCCCCCGCGCCTGCGTTCTCTTGATGCATTTCGCGGTCTCACAATCGCGGCCATGCTCATCGTGAACAACCCGGGAACGTGGGAAAATGTGTACCCGGCGCTGCGCCACGCTTCGTGGCATGGCTGCACGCCAACCGACCTGATCTTCCCATTCTTTCTTTTCATAGTGGGCGTTTCGATCGCGTTCTCGCATCGACTCAATCCACGTCGTGCCGCACTCTTGAACATCGGCCAGCGTTCGGCGACGCTGATTCTGATCGGACTGGCGATGAATCTGCTCAGCGTGCTGCTTCGTGGCGACACGACTCTGTCCGCGTGGCGTTTGCCGGGAGTGTTGCAGCGCATCGGCGTGTGCTACGCCTTCGTTGCGATTGTTCAAGTTCTTGGGCCCCCGAATCAGCGGAGACTCGGACGCTTGCCGCTGGGGGTGGTTATTGAGGCAATCGGTGTGCTCATCACGTTGATCGCGTATGCATGGATGCTGCGGCAGTGGACCGCGCCAGAGTCGGGTGCCGATTCCCTGAGTATGAATGGAACCATCGTCGCGTATATGGATCGGCTGATTCTGGGCTCAGGACATATGTATCGGTCCGGTCTGCACGATCCGGAAGGCCTGCTGAGCACACTGCCGGCGATTTGCACCACGTTCATCGGGCTTTGGTTCGGAAAGTGGATCCGTAGCGGGCCCACCAGTGCGCGAAGCGTCATGATTGGTGGGCTATTCGGCACGGCACTGGCCGCGTGCGGATGGGCATGGAGCGTGGTGCCGGTGCTCGGTGTGCCACTGAACAAAGAACTGTGGACCAGTTCCTATGTGTTGTTCACGGCGGGCTGGGCGATCGTCGGGCTGAGCATCTGCATAGCCCTTTGGGATATCTGGGGGCGTTCGGCCGGATGGAAACACCCGCGAGCGTTCCTGTGCCCCGCGATGACGATGGCCGAAATAATGGGCCGAAACGCGATGGTCGCATTTGTCGGGTCGGGCGTGCTGGCGCGGCTGCTCGGCGCGATCCGAACAGAGTCAGGGTTGAATGGAAAACCGGCAACGGCGGGCCGCTGGGTGTATGAACATTGCTTCGCGTACCCCGAGCGGCCTGAGCTCGGTTCGCTGCTGTACGCGCTGGCAATGCTCGGTATATGGTGCTGCGTGCTACTGGTCCTGGAGAAGAAGCGATGGTATTGGAAGGTGTAGCAGAAAATTCGCCCCTGCGTCGAGAACGTTGGCAGCTTCGCGTGTTCGCGGCTTGCGCTCAATGCCGATTGCTGCGCGGCTTGATCCTGATACTCTCAATCGCGCTGCCAGTCGGCGTATGTTCCAGTTGCACCAAGCAACATGCGCCTGGTGCGTGGACCCCACCACTCACCTCAGAATCAGCACATCGAATCATCCTTCATGTGGATCATGTGGAACCGGATGAGAGTCATGCGCAAGTCGTTTCCTTCGCGTGGTCCGAAGCAAGCGAGACCGGGTTGCCGACAGTTCTCTCCGGACCGCTGCGCGTGCGTCCCCGGTTTGGTGAGGCCCTCGTAGGCGCAAATATTGATCTTCCTGAAGGCACCAGTGCGGCCGTTGATATCCGAGTCCTGAATGATCGCGCTCGCTTCATCTCTCCCTGGCTCAGACTTGCTGCCTGGGGTGACAGCATTCCACCCACACACGCCGCGGCGGCACGCGAGTTTGCAGATGCCCGCTCCGGGCTTTCAGGGAAAGTGAATGTGGACTGCTTCGAGTCAAGTTCCAGCTTCGACGCCCTGGAATACCGCATCACGGCGAGCACTCGCGAGGCGCGTATCCGGCGCGTATCGGTCGTGCTCACCGACACTCAAGCGTGGGTGGGGCGAAATCCTGCGTGGCGTCCTCAGAACGCGATCACTCTTGACGTGCCCTTCCGCTCGCAGCAAACGCCCGACCCCACCCTTTCTGGTCGTTTGTGCAGCCCCACAAGCGTGGCCATGGTTCTGGCGTATCAAGGTGTGGATGTTCCCGTGATCGATGTGGCCCGACGAGCCTATGACCCTGTGGAATATCTCTACGGCAACTGGCCGCACAACGTGCAAGCGGCGCATACATTTGGCGCGCCCGCGACACTTGCGAGATTTGATCGGTGGTCGGATGTGGAACGCGTGTTGGCGTCTGGGCAGCCGATCATCGCGAGCATCGCCGCAGGGCTGGGAGAACTGCGCGGTGCACCATATCCGAAAACCGGCGGGCATCTCATCGTCCTGCGCGGCATGACAGGCCATGGCGATGTGCTGGTGAACGATCCCGCCGTCTCCACCGCGGCGCTTGGACAGCTGATTTACCTACGCGAAGACCTGACCAATGTCTGGATGCACCACTCGCATGGAACCGCCTACATCATTAAAGCACATGAACACTCCAACCAGACCAACTGACCAGCATCCGCAGGCGGAGTTGTCCGCGCCCGCGTCGACACGTCTGCTCTCGCTGGACGCCTTCCGCGGCCTGGTGATCGTGCTGATGTTCCTCGTGAACGTGGGCGGCACCGACGATGCGTTTCGTCTGGGTGATTGGGCACCCGCGCAGTATCGCGTTTGGATGCCGCACATGGGATGGAACGGCGGGCGCATGGGCAACGGGCTAGCGGACTATGTCTTTCCATGGTTCTTGTTCATCGTCGGAGTGGCTATTCCATTTTCCATGCACTCCGGGCGTGGGCAGGGGCGTCCGTGGTGGATGCACACGCTGCTCGCGCTACGTCGAGGCCTGTTCATCTATCTCCTCGGCACGCTCATGTGGGCCGCGAGCATCGGATACAAGCCGGAGGATTCCAGTGCGAAGTGGGCGGGTCCGATCGACTGGCGTATCGCTCTGCACTGGGACATTCTGCCGCTCATCGGGCTTGCGTACGTGCTTGGAGTGCTTTTGTATCACGCGCCGCGCTGGGCGCAGATCGGATTGGTTATCGCGGTTCTCGCGACAAAGTGGTACCTGCTCAAGGGCGGCACACCCGCTGAATATGCAACCTGGATCGACGCCCTCGAGAAGCGTGCGAGCATGCAGCAAAACCTTGGCATCCAGCTGGGTATTCCGGGCTGGTGGGCCACGCTCATCACGCAAGGCCTTGCCTTCTCCAGCATCACCGCAATCGGCTCGCTATTCGGAGAAGCGATCCGGTCCGGCCGAGAGAACCCTTCAACCCTCGCGCGCGTGGCCATTCGGCAGGCACTTTCGGGTGCGCTGCTTGTGACCGCCGCCACGTTGTGGTGGCTGCTCGGCGACTTTCCATTCAGTAAAGACTTCGTCAGCCCGACGTACATTTTGATGACCAGCGGGACGGCTGCAATACTGCTTGCGGGGATGCTCTGGATCGTTGATGTTCAGCACCGAACAGACCTGACGTGGCTGCGCGTGCTCGGTGTGAATGCGCTCTTTGCGTATATTTTGGCAGAGTTTCTCTGGAAGACGGTGCTTACCCGTTGGCATGTCGTATTGCCACCCTCATTCCAGACGGCTATGAACGCCATTCCAGAAAGCGCGTGGGCAGTCACCGCCCTCAAGGCATGGGTGCAGGAGTACACGGGTCGCACGCTGGGTACTTATTTGTTCGTCGTATTCTACATCGGGGCGTACTGGCTGGTGTGCGCCTCGCTGTACCGGCGCAAGGTGTTTATCAAAGTGTGAGTGGGCTGCAAATCCCGCGTCCATCTCCGCGGCGGTTTACTATTCTTCCCTATGGACGCAGCCAAGCAATGGACCTTCACGCTCGAGAGATTCGTCGCCTTCTGCCGCGACGTGATTGATCCTGCTATCTATTCGAAGCCCATACCTCTTGACACAGCGATCTTCCAATCGCCCGAGCCGATTCCCTTTGCTGAAGCCGTACGAGCGAAGTTCAAGCCAGTCGCCATCGGCCACACGTGGGGACCACGATGGTCAACAGCCTGGTTCCACATCCGCGGCCGTGTGCCTCGCGCCATGAACGGAGAGCGCGTCGTTCTCCGATTTTCCACGGACACCGAGGCACTCCTCTGGAAACCGACTTCCCGCACAAACGCTGTTCCCCTGCACGGACTGGATGCCAACCGCGACGCGGTGACGCTCTTCGAGCAAGCCCGGGGCGGCGAGCAGGTTAATCTATACGTTGAGGCCGCGTGCAACCACCTCTTCGGTGATCGCGGCTTGCAATGGGACCCCCCAGAAATTCACCGCCGCTGGAACTCCGCCACCCCCGGGCTGTTTGAGCGATGCGAACTGGCCGTGCTGAGCGAGCCGGTCTGGCGGCTGAAATGGATGTACACGTTCGCGCTCGATCTGGCACGCCAACTTCCCCCTGACTCGGCGCGTGCGGCGCAACTGCTCAGCGCGCTGCGTGCTGTCACGAACATGATTCCGGATGATGCCGTGGCATCCGCGGCACCGCGCGCGATCAAGGAACTCGGACGGGCCATCGGGCGCGACGCGGGCGGGAGCGCGACACTCTGCCACGCCATCGGCCACGCCCATATCGACACTGCATGGCTCTGGCCCATCCGCGAAACCAAACGCAAGCTCCATCGCACCTTTTCCAGCGCGCTCCGTAACATGGAACGCTCGGCGGACTTCACGTTTCTCTGCAGCCAAGCGCAGCAATACGAATGGGTCGAGAAGAGCTCGCCGGAACTCTTCGCGCAGATCAAGAAGCGCGTCGCCGAGGGTCGATGGGAGCCGGGCGGCGCGATGTGGGTCGAGCCGGACTGCACCTGCCCGAGCGGCGAGTCGCTCATCCGGCAGATTCTGCACGCCAATCGCTACTGGCGTGAGAAGTTTGGCAACACCCGCGGCCGCCAGCGATTCCTCTATCTCCCCGACACCTTCGGCTTCCCAGCGCAACTGCCGCAGATCATGAAGCTCGCCGGTCTGGACACATTCATCACCAACAAACTCCACTGGAACAGCCACACCGTCTTCCCGCACACCACCTTTCTCTGGCGCGGCCTGGATGGCAGCGAAGTTCTCGCCCACAACACGCCGGGCATGGACTACAACGCGACCATGACGCCGCGCGAACTGATCCGTGGCGAGAAAACGCACAAGAATAAGGACCTCATGGGTCCAACCGGAACCGCCCGCTGGCTGCAACCCTTCGGCTTCGGCGATGGTGGCGGCGGCCCGACAGACTGGAACATTCTCAACGCTCAGCTCGCCGAGAACTGCGACACCCTGCCCCGCGTGAAGTTCTCGACCGTCAGCAAGTTCTGCGACGACTTGCACGCGGACCTTCGCCACGCCCGCAAACACGACCCGCACGCGATTCCAACGCACGACGGTGAGCTTTACCTGGAACTCCATCGCGGCACCTACACCACGCACGCCCGGATCAAGCAACACAACGCCGAGTGCGAAGAACTCCTGCGTCAAGCGGAAATCCTCACCTTCGCCGGCCCGACGCGCTTGCCCGCCAAGCAGGAACAAGCAGCCAAAGCCGAGCTCGATCGCGCATGGAAACTCCTCCTGCTCAACCAGTTCCATGACATCCTGCCCGGGTCGAGCATCGGGTGGGTGTATGAGGATGCGGAGAGGGACTATGCGACGATTCGGGAGATTGCCGCTCCGCTGATCGACGCCGGAATGCTCCATTGGGCGAAGGGACTGAGCACCACCAACTTGTCCGACCCGGTTGCCGTGTTCAATCTCAGCAACGGCTCGCTCGGAGCATTTGATGAATCAGAGGGTCAGGTTTTCGCGACACACGTTGCCGCGCCGCTGTCGGTGCGTATCGTGGACCGTGCGTGCCGAACGACCACATATGCAGAAATGGACTTGGATAAAGCCCACCTTCTGAGTAGAAAGGGACTGCGATTTAGCCACAAGTGGCTCGAGGTGGAGTTTGACCGCCAAGGTCGTATCACCGAGCTGACCAGAAAATACGAGAACGGAAGGGTGCGGGCTTCCATTGGTGGTCCTGAATCGAAGCCGGGCTCATCGCCGGTAAACCAGTTTGAGTTGTACGAAGATCGACCGCGATTGTGGGACGCGTGGGATGTTGATCCGGAATATGTCCAGAAGCGCACGCTCCTTGATGGACCGTGCGAATGCACGATCGTGCAGGACACGCCAGAACGGGCCGTGATTCGTTTTAGCAGAACCTTCGGGCGCGGCAGCCGAGTCACACAGGACTTCTCGCTCTTTGCTACTAGTTGTTCCGTGCTCGTGGATACCGAGGTGGATTGGCGAGAGGAACATCGGATGCTTTGTGTTTCTTTCCCTGTCGGAGCCAGCCGGCCACGTCTGGGAACGCAGTTCGGCTGGCGATACGCGCCGCAGTCAGTCGCAGCGTTTGAGGTTCCATTCCAGCGATTCATCGCTGACAACGACAGCGGCCTCTGCCTCGTATTTCCTGACAAGTATGGTGCTTCCGTACGCGATGGAACCATCGGCGTGTCACTGCTCCGCTCTTCTCGATACCCCGACCCGAAGGCGGACATTGGCACGCACAGATTCCGATACGCGATCCTTGCCGAACCCCACGCAAGCCCGTGGGGAAGTGAACTCGACGCCGTGCTGCGGCCTTCGAGAGTGCTTCCGATAAAGCGCAACAGTCAATCGGCGGGAAAACCCAAGGGCTGGGTGCTTCTGGAAACAGGGTTGTGCGTAGAAGCTGTCAAACGTGCGGAGGATGACGACCGGCTCATCGTGCGGCTCGTGAACGGAGACCGCAGTATCGCTCGAATGCCGATTCGGTGGAACTTTCCGGTCAAGAGCGTGCAACCCGTTGATCTGCTGGAGCGACCCACGCCCCTCCGCGGATTCCGCCACGATGCCAAGCGAAAGCTGACCACCTTCGCCGTGGACCCCTTCCAAATCATCACCCTCGCCATCACCCGCGCCGACTGACCCACAGCACTTGCTACACCTCCCACGGCCACGCCACTCTCCCGCCCTCTCTCAGCAGCACATCCTGAACCTCCCGCACGAGCTCAAACTTCTCATGCACCCCGTGCGGCTCCTGTTTCTCGCGCATGCACCACGCCGCCAGCGTTCCCGCCGCCTCGCCGATGTGCCACTCAGTCGTGTGCATCCGCGTCGCGCTGTTCACAACATGCGACACGCCGAGACATTTGCCCGCGGCGAGCACGTTGCGCACGCGCCGCGGAATCAGCGAGCCCATCGGCACCCGAAATGGAGCGCATGGCACGTACACACTGCCGCGCCCAGCGCACGAGGGATGCAGGTCGATCGCGTAGTGCCCGATCGCGATGGAGTCCGCGTATCGCTCGCATGTTCCAAATGGCGTTGCGTCCCAGCGCATCGCGGCCGTCGCGTGCCCATCCGCGAGCCGCTGCTCGGTGCCGACATGCCGCTCCGTCACCATCGTGCGGGCCAGCAATCGACGCGGCTCGCGGATGTAGACATGTTTGGCAAACCCGTCAGAAGTCCCGAGTTCCTCGCCACGCAGCCGCAGACCCGGATATCCGTTCCCCCTGCCATCGTGCCGAGGCGCTTCGGTCTGCATCCAGTAGAGCCAGCACGCGCTCTGTTCCTTGGCTTCGCGCAGCGCGAGCTCTCGCTCCGCCGCGCTCACCCCCAGCAGCGGCCGCTGCCAATAGTCCATTTGCACCATGTTGATGACTGCAACGTCACATTTCTGGGTAGCACCACGCTCCGCGTGGCACTCTTGCCTGTAAATCCCTAGATCCACAATCCTCCGATACCGCCACATCTCCAGTTCCTCGCGCTCCGGCTCATCCGGCCACGGCACCATGCGAAATGTCCGTCGCCCCGCCGCATTGTGGCTCGGTACCGTCCATGAAAACAGCGGCCCGGTCCACTCGGACCCATCGCTCATCTGCGGCACATATCCCTTCCAGAACTCATATCGCGCCGGTCGCGCGATCGTGTGCTCCTCTCCCGGTCGATGCTCGATCGCAAAACACCATGAGCACGCCTGCTGGTCGAGCTCGTCCGTGCGGTCCGGCCGCCCGTGCAGTTCGCCGTACACATCCCGGTGCTCCGCACCGATTGCGTGCTCGAT
>JBKJOD010000063.1:0-7778 GCA_046593245.1 Phycisphaerales bacterium | reverse complement strand
CGTTGCTTGGACTCGGGCAGAGAAAGCGTCGGGAATCCTGGAGGACTCGACCGACAGGGCCGGGCCAGAACAGAGATCACTGGTCAACTGTAGGCAGCCCGAACCTGCCACGCACTCTGCCGCTGGATCATGGATCATCGCGAAAAAAGAGCATGCCACAGATGAACACGGATGAGCACGGATCAGAACGATTCTCTGTATCCGCCGCCCGATCCGCGTCTGTCCGTGTTCATCGGTGGCCGGATTCGCCTTCCCCTGCGCCATCCTCTTCCCACTCCTCTTCCCAATCCAAATCCTCTTCTTCGCATCAGCACCCGCGCCGAAATCGCTACCGATCCCTGATTTCGCACTCGCCGCGCGACGCGAGCTTTGAGCGCATACGATCACCCGCTCAGACCCACTCCGGCCCACAGGCCCGCCCAGAAAGGCCCCGATGTCCGTCTACAAGTTCGAGCGGTTCCTGAAGCACTCCAACGACGCCGTGTTTGATAAGCCCCTGCCCGCAGGCACGCCCGCGCCGCGCTCGGGCATCTACCGCTGCGACGGCTGCGGCATGGAAATCACATCGCTCCAGCCCACCCCTCTCCCCGGCGCGGAGCACCACACGCACACGGCCCAGCAGAAGCTCGTCCGCTGGAAGCTGATCGTCGCCGAAGGCGGCGCTCCGGACCCGATGACGACGCGCTGAGTGTGGGATGACGCGATCTGTGCATGCCGTGTATCACTTTGCAGATTTGTCAAAGGTGATGCCGGACACGCTGGAGTGCCCGCATTTCCTTCCGCCACCAGCGCAAGGCGGGAGTGTTTGCGAAGTTCGGGCTTGCCGCTGTCATCTCAATAACTAAAGGCGCAGCGTCGGGTTCAGACTCGCCACTTGCAGCCAGTGCCGCACCCGGGGAGCGACCGCAGGGAGCGTTGCCGACAACTCTGCTTCATCCCGAGATGCATGCTCCCGGACGATCCCTTCAATGGACTCGTCCATCGGCACATGAATCGCTCGCATCCCCCATCGCTCGAAGGAGCGGGAGCTCAGCGGAGCGCTCCACAGCAGGCGGACGTCGGTATGCCGCGTGTCCCGGCGGATCCGATGATACAACGCCTCCACGACCAATCGCGGCCCTTCGAGCACCTGCAGGAACCGCTTCGGATCGACCCACAAAACCCCTGTGATGGCGTTTTCAAGGTTGAACTTCGACGCAGGAAGAACAATTGAGTCGCGGACATGGTTGTCGGTCACGCCCGGGATGCGCCGGCTGGAATAGCTCAGCTCGTGCAGGGCTGTATCGTTCCCAGAAGAGGTGCGTACGTGAGTGCCAGCGTCGACCATCGCAGATGCTCCCCCCAAGACCACGAATAAACTGTGATCAGCTCCGGGAAAAACGTGCCTGAATGAAGCCCTTGACTGTAGGACCGGTCGTCCCCCAATTCCGTTGTATTCACTGCCGCGAGGCCCTCGTGCTCGCGCATGCTTTGCGAGAAAATGATTCACGGCAGTGTGTGCACCTTGGGTTTTACACCGACCGGCGGGCGGGACTTTCGTGCCGTGTGCAACGCTCGTACAGACGAATGGCCCTATTTTCTCGTGCCACTTTCCTTGCGGTTCCTCCGCAAGGCAGTGACGGGCGCGGGGGGTAGTAAGAAACTTGTGAGGTGGATGCCCGATGCTCCAGCGCGTCCGCTCCCTCCGCGCCTTTGCGCCTCTGCGAGAGAGCTTTCCCTCTGCTAAACTCGCCCCATGCCAGCAACCCGCGATGCACATCCCTCTCCCACCAATCGCCAGAACGCTCCGCTGGCCGCGCCGTTTGGCGGCGTGCTGGACATGATCGGCAACACGCCGATGCTCGAGTTGCGCAAGCTTGATCTCGGCGCTGGCGGCGCGGCGGGCGTGCGGCTGTTTGGCAAGATGGAACTCGCCAATCCCGCGGGGTCTATCAAGGATCGCATCGGCCTCTCGATGATCGAGGGCGCGGAGAAGAGCGGGAAACTGAATCCCAACGGTTCGCCGCCGCCGACCATCATCGAGGCAACTGCGGGCAACACCGGTCTGGGCCTCGCACTCGTCGCACGGCAGCGCGGCTACACGATCAAGGTCGTCGTGCCCGACAAGATGTCGCAGGAGAAGATCCAACACTTGCGGGCGATGGGCGCGGAGGTGATCCTGACGCGCAGCGATGTTGAGAAGGGGCATCCGGAGTATTACCAGGAGGTCGCCGCCGCGCTGGCAGCGAGCACGCCCAACTCGTATTACACCAACCAGTTCGGCAACATGGACAATCCGCGGGCCCATTACGAGACCACCGGCCCGGAAATCTGGAAGCAGATGGAGGCGGTGGGAGGGGTTGATGCTTTCGTCTGCGGCGTCGGCAGCGCGGGCACGCTCAGCGGGGTGGGCCGCTATTTGCGAGAGAAGAACCCGAACGTCAAGATCGTTCTCGCCGATCCCGCGGGGTCCATCCTCGCGCCCTTAGTGAACGAGGGCAAGACCATCAAGCCCGGCTCGTGGCTCGTTGAAGGAATGGGCGAGGATTTCATTCCCGACATCTGCGATCTAAAACTCGTGAGCGAGGCCGTGACGGTGAGCGACGCGGAGAGTTTCTACGCCGCGCGTGAGCTGCTGGCGAAGGAGGGCGTGCTCGCCGGTTCGAGCAGCGGCTGCATCCTGCATGGCGCGCTGGTCTTCTGCCGCAAGCAGACCAAGCCCATGAACGTGGTGACACTGGTCTGCGACAGCGGCGCGAAGTATCTCTCCAAGATGTTCAACGATTTCTGGATGATGGACAACGGATTCATCAAGCGCGAGAAAACCGGCGACCTCCGCGATCTCATCGCCCGCCGCCACGACAAGGGTGAGGACCACACACTGCTGGACTCCGACCCGATCCGCCAGGCCATCAAACGCATGGGGATGTACGGCGTGAGCCAGATGGTGGTGAAGGATTCCAGCGGCCGCGTCACGGGGATTCTCGATGAGGGCGACATCCTCCTCGGCGTGCACACCGACACCGAGGCGTTCGAGCGCCCGGTGAGCGACTTCATGACGCGGCGCGTGGAGACAGTCTCGCCGGAGGCGTCGGTCTCAACGCTTATGCCCATCTTCCGAGCCGATCGCGTGGCCATCGTCGTGGACAAGAAGGGCGCGTTCTATGGGTTGATCACAAAGATCGACATGATCCACTACTTGCGTTCCCAGCTCATTCGTTGATCGTCACTCATACATACCCGGTCGCATGAGAAGCCAACTGCGTTGATCCTGCCTTATCTCATCTCACGGCTCCCGTCTCCAAATTGAAGCAGGAATGGCGGTAGAGCATGGAGCGAGCCAAAGCGTGCATCGTGCGCACGCTCAACGCGGCGCAATGCGTGCGGAGTCTTGCCTGTGGTGGCGGCTCAGTGAGTTGCTGGCGAAGGTGGAGTGGGCTCTCCCGCCGACCCCGGCGATGGCCCGAACACCGCTGCGATCGCCTCGTTGAACATGATGGGCTCTACCGGTTTGGGCAGTAGCCGCCGCTTGCGATAGCGCACGTCTTCAAGCATCAACTTCGGACTTGCGTATCCGGAGACGAAGAAGTACGGCAGACCCGTGTCCTCCAGCCGCTGCGCAACGGGCTCAACGGTTTCGCTCCCAAGATTGATATCCAGCACAGCCGCGTCGCATCCGCCCAGATCCAGCAATGCCATGGCCTTCTGCACCGACGGAACCGGGCCGAGCACCTCAACGCCAAGGTCGGTCAGCATGTGCGCAATGGCGCGGGCGGTCATGAAGGAATCCTCGACGACAAGAACGCGCAGAGCGTTCCGGATGCTCGCAGCGAGTTGGTCGGGTCGTTCCATGGTTCACACTCCCTCCCCGGCGGGCACCGAGACCAGCCGCTCGTAGCGCCCGCGCTGCGTGTTCGCAGGACTCAACGGAAACTCGATGGTGCAGCGCACCCCCTGCGGCAGATACGACGTGCGCACGGTTCCGCCAAGCTCATAGGCCACGCCGTCCTCGATCAGTTGTGTCCCAAGTCCGCGACGCGTGGGAGGCGCGACCGGCGGCCCGCCACTTTCCTCCCAGCAAACGACGCAGACCGGATCGCCATCGGCCTCTCCTGCCCGGGTGCTCCAACGGAGGTCAACACAACCGTTGGAAGTGGAGAACGCTCCGTGTTTGGCGGCGTTGGTCATCAGCTCGTGCACCGTCATGCACAGCGAGGATGCAGCTTTGGGTGAGAGATTGATGCGATCCCCTTCCATCCTGAACCTCAGGGCGTTTCCCGAGCCGTACGAGTCGGTCGTGAGTTTCACCAAATCCACCAACCCAACGCCCTCCCATTGTGAAGCCGCAAGTGCGGCGTGCGTTTTGGCGAGGGCTCGCACGCGTCCGATGAACGCCCGGCTGAAATCTTGCATCGACGCGGCGTTCCGCATCGACTCCTCCGCCAGCGACAGCACCACCGAAAGGTTGTTCTTCACCCGGTGATCCAGCTCCGCAAGCAGGAAGGCGCGATGCCGCTCCGCTCTCTTGTGGTCCGTTACGTCCAGCTTGGCCCCCGTGATTCCCGTGATCGCGCCGGCCTCATCGCGCAGTGCTTCGGCTCGGAACTCGAAGTGTCGCTTCTCGCCGCTCACCGAGATGCGTACCTCGGCCGCAGCGCCCGCGCCGGTGCGAAGCACCTGTTCTTTCAGGCGTGTGAGCTCGGCGGCGGTATCGGGGAGAAACAGGTCCTCGTCGCGTTTGCCGATGACATCGTGAGAACGCATCCCCATCTGCGGGTTGCTGATCCAGGTGTATCGCAGGTTCAGGTCCTGATTGAACACGGTGAACGGACCGCTACAAAGCGCGA
Source organism: Phycisphaerales bacterium (assembly GCA_046593245.1). Taxonomy (GTDB): domain Bacteria; phylum Planctomycetota; class Phycisphaerae; order Phycisphaerales; family UBA1924; genus UBA4658. The sequence goes on along the minus strand of JBKJOD010000063.1, from coordinate 2,952 downwards.
TGCGGAACCGCTCCTCGCTGGCCCGCAGCGTTGCCTCAACTTTTTCCCGTTCCTTCGCCTCGGCGAGCAGTTGGGCGTTCAGGTGCTCGAGCTCGGCCGTGCGCTCCTGGACCCGACGCTCGAGCTCCTCTCTGGACATGAAACCCACTGTTTCCAGACCCATGAGATTCTCCATCAAGCAATCGTCTCACCAGACGAGAGTCGAGCACGATCGAGCGATCGCCGCAGCGACTGTTCAGGATGTCAACCTCACGCAGACATACAGCCACACCGGCCGCGAGGTACGCCTCACCACCATACCAGATTCAACGGTCGCCGTGTGAGTGTCAACCCGCGTGCGAGTTTTCTAATGTCGCGAATGTAGTTCACGACCGGTCCTCACCCAGGAAAAGTGCCGGCGCGGCGGGGCTCCCAGCCGACCCGTGGGAAACCACGAAACCCTTAGTTCCGCCCATTTGGCGGTCCTGCCAGCCAGATGGTTCCATCTCGCCGCAGGCACGATTTCTGAGTGAAACAAGATCACTCTGGGACGCGCGGACGACTCATAGAAGCCTGAAAATCGCTGAAAGTGGCCATCCTTTGTTGCGGCTCTCTGCGACGCTTGGCTTTCGGAGGTGAGTTCAGGGGTGGATGGGGGGGGTTGCCATTTTCTTTGGCCCCGCCACGATTGACCATGGCTCATGATTCCTCATCGCTCCATCCCGATACCCAGGTCATCCACGCCGGTCAGAAGCCCGAGCCCATTACCGGCGCGGTGATGCCGCCGATCTTCACGACCTCCACGTACGCGCAGAAGTCTCCCGGCGAGCACTCTGGGTTCGAGTACAGCCGCTCGCACAACCCGACGCGCTACGCGCTGGAGCGCATGGTCGCTCGGCTGGAGGGCTCGAAGATCACCGAAGGGCAGGACGCCAGCTTCGGCGGCTTCGCATTCGGGTCCGGGCTTGCCGCGATGGACTGCATCTGCGAGATGCTCACGCACGGCGATGAGGTCGTGTGCATGGATGACGTGTACGGCGGCACGTTCCGACAGTTCACCCGCGTGCGAGAGCGGTCGCAGGGGCTGAAACTCAAGTATGTCGATCTGACCGATCTGAAGAAAGCCGCGGCGGCGATCACCGTGAACACGAAACTCATCTGGGTCGAGACGCCGACGAATCCGACGCTGAAGATTGTCGATCTCTCGGGTGTCGCGGCGATCGCTCGCAAGCAGGCGCCCAAGGCGTTGCTCGTCTGTGACAACACCTTCGCCTCGCCGATCAACCAGCGGCCGCTGGAACTCGGGTTTGATGTTGTGCATCACTCGGCGACTAAGTATCTCGGCGGGCACAGCGATGTGGTCGGCGGCATCCTCGCCACCGCGAACGCCGAACTGGCGACCAAGATTCGCTTCCATCAAAATGCCGTCGGGGCGATCATGGGGCCGTTCGACGCGTATCTCGTGCTGCGCGGCATCAAGACGCTCGCGCTCCGCATGGCGCGGCACAACGAGAGCGGGCTGAAGGTTGCCAAATGGCTTGAAAACCAGCCGCATGTGGAGCGCGTCGTGTATCCGGGGCTTCCTTCGCACCCGCAACACGCGCTGGCGATGAAGCAGATGTCCGGCCACACCGGCATGGTGACGTTCTTCATCAAGGGCGGACTGATCGAGTCGCGAAAGTTCTTGGAGAACCTGCGTCTGTTCACGCTGGCCGAATCACTCGGCGGCGTGGAATCGCTCGTGGATCATCCGGCGATCATGACACACGCGAGTGTGCCACCAGTGCAGCGTGCGGAGCTTGGCATTTCCGACACGCTCATTCGGCTGAGCGTGGGCATCGAGGATGTAAACGATCTGATCGCGGATCTGGATCACGCCCTCAAGGCGGCGAAGTAGAGCTATTTTCAGTTGCCGCGATGAATGACCCATGCCCAGTTGAGGGCAAGTGCGGCGAGTCCGAGGGCGAGTGCGATGTTCCAGCGGGTTGCGGTCATGCGTGACTGGGGGGATCGGGAGTTGCTCGGGGCGGATACGCCCCGGCTCACTAAGACGGTAACGGGCGTCAGCAGAACGAGCAGGACCATGAGCGGGTTGAGCGCGATGGCATCTCCAATGTGACCGTGGAGGAGCGACACCATCGCGCGGGTGGAGCCACAGGTCGGGCATGGCCAGCCGGTGGCTCGCTTGAATAAACAAGTGGGCAGATCGAACCCTGTTCGGAGTTCGATGAGGGCGCAAGCCGCCACCATCAGGAGCCAGAGCCCGAGCACCGCCACGGAACAACGAGTCATGCCCGCCATGAATCGAACTCAGCGCCCGCCAGAGGCGGCGGCACCTACGGCTGCTGTTCCGAACACGACAAATACCAAGATAACCCACACCAGCGCCAGACAGCCGAGCACGGTTCCGACGATCCCGATGATCCTGCCCGCCTGTGTCATGCCACGGCCGCTCGGATCCATGGTCCCGGCGTTCATCGCCTTGATATCCGCGTTTCCCATGACCCAGGCGATGATGCCGCAGATGAAGCAGAGTACAACGCTCAGAATGCCCAGCACGAGGATGACCGTGGCGCGGTGGGGTTGCTGAATGCTGGACTGTGGGATGGTGGGCGGCTGGGTGAACTGGGACATGGAATGCTCCGATCGTGTAGATTGGTGTCCGGTGACCCGCGGCGGTCGCATCGGTTGACGCACAATCTACCCTATCCGTACCCGTGACGCAACTGACCTTTGACAACCACCAAACCAACCTCAAGGCAGTCCTTGAAGCGGTGCTGCGCGCCGTGGATGCGGGTGATGCGCTGGTACGACACTGGCCGGGGTCGGAAGAGGTTGCGGCAACCTTGCGGGGCGGCGTGCTGGTGGCGGCAGGGAAGGCCTCGTTGCCCATGGTTCGAGCAGCGGTAGACCGGCTTGGGGTGCGGCCCTCGGTGGGGGTGATGCTGATGCCCGCGGGGAGCAAGCCGCCAC
>JBKJOD010000049.1:0-16104 GCA_046593245.1 Phycisphaerales bacterium | reverse complement strand
TGTGGACACCGACTTCTGCGCCATGTGCGGCCACGACTGGTGCAGCGTGCGCATCTCCAAGGAAATCCAGGAGTTCATGTCCGGCAAGGCCGAGGGCTTCGAGCGCATCGGCGCCGGGGGCAAGCTCGGCGCCCCCGTGAAGTCCGACGCGCTCACCCCCGAGCAGCAGGAAATCCTCAACAAACGCGGCGTCCTCTCCCCCGACGAGATCCACAAACTCGCCAGCAAAACCAAGAAGGCCGTCGGCGCCGACACCGCCAAAGCCAGTTGCCACAGCGACTACGTGGACCCGGACGCGGCCAAAAACGTTCAACTTGAAAAGGGCGGCGTGCTCGTGCAACTGGATGTGCGGCCCGCGCTGGGGATCGCGAAAGAGGATCGGCTGGTATGACATGGAAAGCCGAAGTGCGCAAGCTTGTTGAGCTTCGATCCGAGCGCGGACAAGTGTTCTCCCTCGATGACGCTTACCAGTTTGTGCCCGAATTACAGCATCTATATCCGGACAACCGTCACATTGCAGACAAAATTCGTCTGACGCTGCAATTTCTCCGAGACGATGGTGTGTTCGACTTCATCGATGATCGCGGGCTGTACCGGGGTACATAGGGCGAACTACATCCGCACCGGCACAGGCCCTTTCCGTATACTCCGCCGACGCGAGCATGTTTGTCGCGGCCTCGCGTGATCTGTATCATTCGGTCGTTCATGCGTACGACCGCTCAAGACATTGACACACTCCTCGGCGTTCGCTCCGAGGATGAGCACCTTGAGTTCAAGGAAGCGAATCGCCACGGCGATTTCGAAGAACTTGTAGATTACTGCGCGGCGATCGCCAACGAAGGGGGCGGGCGCATCGTCTTGGGTGTCACAAACAAGCCACCTCGCAGGGTGGTCGGATCTACCGCCTTTGACACGCCCGAGCGCACGGTCACGGGCATCCACGAGCGTATCGGCATGAAGGTCGAGTTTGAGGAAGTCGTCCACCCCGCCGGGCGGGTGCTCGTCTTCCACGTCCCGCCGCGCGGCAAGGGCCAGCCCGTCAACCACAATGGAAAATATCTGATGCGAGTGGGCGATGCGCTGGTGCCCATGTCGGTCGAGCAGATCAAGAAGATTCTGGATGAGGGCAATCCGGAATGGGAACTGGAGCCGGCGCTCATGGGCTGTACTTCCGAACAGGTCGTGCAACTCCTGGACACCGCTGGATACTTCGACCTGCTGCAACTTCCCTATCCCGTGACGCGTGATGCAGTGCTGGATCGGTTCGAGGGCGAACGGCTGCTCAAACGACACCCGAGCGGCCTGTGGAGCATCACGAATCTCGGCGCGATCCTGTTTGCCAAGAAACTGGACCAGTTCGATCGGCTCGCTCGCAAGGCCCCGCGCGTGATTGTGTACGAGGGGAAGGACAAGCTCAGAACCAAGACAGACAAGCCCGGCGTGAAGGGGTATGCAGTCGGCTTCGAGGGGCTCATCGAGTTCATCAATGGGTTGGTGCCCTCCAACGAGGTCATAGAGCAGGCGCTCCGGAATGAGGTCAAGATGTTCCCGGAGATTGCGATTCGTGAACTGGTGGCCAACGCGCTCATCCATCAGGATTTCTCCGAGACCGGATCGTCCGTGGCGATTGAGGTCTACTCGGACCGGATGGAGATTTCCAACCCCGGCAAGCCGTTCATTCCACCGGATCGCTTCATCGACGAGTATCAGTCCCGCAACGAGCGGCTCGCGGGTCTGATGAGGAGACTTCGTATTTGCGAGGAGAAGGGGAGCGGGATCGACAAGGTCGTTGAGGCGGCTGAAGCTTTCCAGCTTCCCGCCCCCGATTTTCGGGTAGGCGAGCGGCGGTTCACAGCGTTGCTGTTCGCTCACCTGCCCCTCGAAGAGATGGACCGAAACGATCGGATTCGCGCGTGCTATCAGCACTGCTGCCTTCGGTACGTGACGAACCAGCAGATGACAAACCAGAGTCTCCGGGAACGGTTTCACATTGGAGAGGACAAGGTCGCTACTGCCTCACAGATCATCGCTGCCACAGTGGATGCGGGCCGGATCAAGCCAGCGGACCCCACGCAGACATCCACCCGGTATAGAAGTTACACCCCATACTGGGCGTAGTTTCTGTTTTATTGCTGTCCGAAAAAAGGGCGCGAGAGTGTCAGAAATAGCTTGAAATCAAGGGTTTTCTTCTTTAAACGCAAACCGGGGTGAGCGGTCGAGACCAGATTCATCGCACATGTGGCGGCGGGTCGGGTGTTGCCAGTCAACTTTCCACTTGCAAGCTGCACTCACCCCATCCGCACCGGCTCAAACCCCTTCCGATACTCCCGCCGCACGATCGTCCTCGTCGCCTCCGCGTGATTCGTGAACGCGAGTGTGCGGCGGTCCCACTCCAGCACCTGCCCCGGAAACTTCGCCGCCTTCACCGCCAGCAGGCCCGGCTCGGTGCAGCGGAGGCCGGTGGCGAAGGGGCACCAGAGGTGCGGCGTGTTCTTGCCCAACGCCTTGTCCACCCACGCGTGCCAGTGGTTGAACTTCTCGTACTTGGGTAGGTTCGGCCACGCCATGCCGTCGGTCATCTTCCCATCGCGCCAGATCTCCAGCGGGCCTTCGGGGGCGAGCACCAGCGTACCGCCTTCGCAGACGACGATGGTCATCACGCCGCTGGGCCACTTGCCCTCGCCCAGGCCGATCTGGGCGCGGTCGGGCTTCATGTCCGAGTCGTAGAAGTAGAAGTTGCAGGTCGAGTTGGCAAACTTGTCGCCAGTGACTGGATAGGTCAGAGTCGAGAGCACCTTGCTGGCATGGAAGTGCGAGAGATCGTGTGAGGGCGTGCGGGTACAGACGTGCGTGGGGCTTTGCAGTTCGGGGAAGGCGTAGAAGAGGACATCGGTGGTGTGGACGACCCAGTCCGCGATCTGTCCGCCGCCGTAGTTGAACCAGCTGCGCCACTGGCGCTGCACCATCTGCGGCCGGCACGGAACGACCTCGGTGCCGTTGAGCCAGAGGTCATAGTTGAAGCCCGCCGGTGGCTCGATGGGATCGCCGAGTTTGCCATCGGCGAAGTAGAAGCCGCCCGCGAGCGCGCCGGTGCCGAAGGCGATGTGGACCTCAACGACCTTGCCCAGCCCGCCGCCCTTGAGGATGTCCACCGCCGCGCGGCGGGGCGCGTGCTCGATGCGCTGCGCCCCCGTCTGCGTCACCAGGTTCGGCTTCGCCTTCACCGCGCGGGAGAGCAACTCAAGCTCCTCGAGCTGCTGCACCAGCGGCTTCTGCCCGTACACATGCTTGCCGCGCGAGAGCGCGAGGGTCATGATGGCGCAGTGCGAGTGATCCGGCGTGGCGACGATCACCGCGTCGAACTTGTCACCGTATTTGTCAAACGCCTCGCGGTAGTCGGCGCATTGGAAAGCGTCCGGATGATCCTTGGCGGCCTTCGCCAGCGCCTCGCTGTCAATGTCGCACAGCCCCACGATCTCTGCCAGCGGGTGTGAAGCCACCGCCTTGCGGTCGGCTTCGCCGATGGTGCCCACCACGCCGATCGAGAGCACCCGCAGCTTTGTGTCCGCAAGCCGCGACCGCGCGGCGAAGAGGCGCGGGGTGACCATGACGGCCGCGCCTGCGAGTGTGGCGGACTGGATGAAATGGCGGCGAGAGAGTGGGGGAAGGGAGGGTGTGGGCATTGGGGTGCTCGCGGCGGGGTGGGTGGAATGGGTGGGCGAGTTTACAGGAACGACGCGTGAAGTGCCAGAGGTTGGCGATCAGGTTGCTGCGGGCGTTGGCATGAGTGTGTGGAGGAGTTGTGTGCGGGTTTGGACTTTGTGGGACTTGAAGAGTGCGCGGGCGTCTTCCCGGGTGGTGATGGAGGAAGTGTGGAGTGTGCCGGCGATCTGCTGATAGGTGCGGCCTTCGAGGATCATGGCCAGGACACGCTGGCGGCGTGCGGTGGTTGTGGATGGGTGCGCGACATCCTGGCCGGAGAGGAATCCGCACGCGAGATGCGCGTCTCGAACCTCAACGGCTCCTGCCCGCTCATCGGCCAACTCGACCAAGCCGCGCACTCTCCATCAGTTCCTTCCGCGTCCGCACCCCCTCCTTCCCATATATCTTCTTCGCATCCCGCCACACCATCCGCACGCTGATTCCCAGCGTCTCCGCGATCACCCTCATCTTCTCTCCGCGCAGCAGCATCTCCTCCACGCGCTCTCGCCGCGCCACCACACGCCCATCCACCTTGTGCTCCGCCCCATGCAGGAACTCCCGCCGCGTCCGCGCGATCCGTCCCTCCCGCGGCCGCTGCACATCCCTCCCATACAGCAGCCCCCCGCTCAGGTGCGAGACCATCTCGTTCCACCCATGCCGGTTCGTCATCGCGCAGTGCCGCACCTTCCAGCACTTCGCACACGCAAACGCCCGCGCCGTCATATCGCTCTTCCACTGCTCCATTCCCGGCATCACCGTGTCCCGCACCCCCGGCACATGCACGCGCCTCAGCCGTACCCCCGCCACCTCATCCTCGCCCACCACCATCGCCCACTCATCCCCGATCCACTTCGCGATCGTCCACACCGGCATCGGGCAATACAAGGAATCCACCCGCTTCTCGCACGGCAGCCGCACATACATCTTCCCGTCCTGCTCCACAAGCTCCGCACGCGCGTTCACCGCCCGATGCTCCGCCAGCACGCGCTCCTGCGCATCCCGCTTGCTCTCCCCCGCCTTCGTCTCTACCCGCATCATCCGCCCGGGACACACCAGCATCCACCCTCGAAACCGCTCCTTCGCCTCCTCCCACGCCCTCGCCTTCTTCCCCTTCTTGGGATACTTCCGAAACACCGGCTCGCGCGTCATCATCTGCCCGAACTCCCGCGGCACCCGCTCGTGCAGCCCCATCCAGCTCTCGCCCCACTCCTTTCCCCACGTCCCACTCCTCTCCTTCCGCGGCCCGCCATCCACGTTCGGATCAATCACCCCCGCGGACCACACATACGCCACCGGATTCCCGATCTTCCCCACCGATCGCGCCGGATACCGCTTCACCTTGAATACCCCGCGCTTGATCCACCCCCGGATCGACTCCTGATGCCGCCCCAGCCGCCGCGCCGCCTCCGTCCAGTCCACCCCCGGCCAGTCGATGCTCACCGGCTTCATCAACTCCCGCAGCGCACGCCCATCCAGCCACACACTGTGCGGCGGATGCACCGGCCACGGCCCCCCTCTGGGCGTCAACTCCGGCGCAACCATCCAGTACTTGCTGTCGATCCGCGTGTCCGACGCCCGCAGCCGCAAACACCACGGCCGCAGCGGCCGCCTGAGCGTCTTCAACTTCAGCCGCGCAAACCGCCGCGCGGCCTCGGCCGGATCATCGCGAAGTTGCTGCGATACCCGTATCCACGCGTCCATCAATGCCTGGTCAATGCTGTCCATGGCCCACCCCCTTGCGCCCGTCGCGAGCGTGCGCACGCAGTGCTCGCGCCTCGTGCCCGAGCCATCCCACGCGCGGCCGTCGTGCCGAGCGAATCGCCTGAAAAAGTGAATGTTCCGCCCCGACATCAGCCGCGCCATGGCGGCGATGTTTGGTACAAGATAGGGTATCGGGATCGGGCTGTCAAGCCCCCAGGCATCGGGTGGCACTGGCAGCTTGCTGCCAGTGGTGCGTGCCGAGCTCTTCGGCCCTTACAGGTTCTCGTCCACCCAACCCACACTCCAAATCCTCCTCGCGATCTTCAATACGCTTCTCGCATGACCACCGCCACCCCCCATCCCGCCCCGCCCGCCGCCTGCGCCGTCAACCGGCTCGTTCCGTTTGTGCATGTTGTGGATGTCGATGCCTCGCTGGCGTTCTATGCCCTGCTGGGATTTGTGCCGCAGAACGTGATGAAGGATGCACGCGGCCGCGCCTTCTGGGCGCGGGCGCAGAGCGGCATCGGCGAGATCATGCTGGCCCGCGCCGATGGTCCGATCGACTCGGAGCAGCAGGCGGTGCTGTTCTATATGTACAGCGTCGATGTCGCCGCGCTCCGCTCGCACCTGCTCGCCAGCGGCCTGCGCGATGCCGGCGCATACACCGGCGCGGCCAGCCCCACCGACGGCCCCCGCGCCGTGTCCCACATCTCCCGCCCCGCCCACATGCCCGCCGGAGAGCTGCGCATCGCGGACCCGGATGGATACGTGATCCTCGTCGGCCAGCTCGGCTAAGCGCGGCTGGCGGGCGCGTGATGCCCGCGTCTCATCGACTTTTGCACGGAGTGCGCACGACCGTTGCCAGGGGCGCAGATCGCTCGACCAAAGGGAGAGCGATCAAGCCCCTGGAAGTGGCCCAACACTCCCTTCATTCTCCTCTTCATCCTCGCCCGGCAGGGAGAACGATGCCCCTCGCCCGTTATCATTCATTCGAATGTCAGAGAATCCCGAATCGTCCGCATCACAACCCACGCCCGCAGACCGCTTCCAGGGCGCTCGCTGCGATGTCTGTCGCTACGAGCTGACGGGTCTCCGCGACGGTGTCTGTCCCGAATGCGGCAGGCCGGTGTATCGCTTCACCGATCGTGCACGGGCCGTGATGCTGGAGGCGAATCGTCACGCGATCGAACTTCTGGAAGGTCGCTCTTCGGACCAGCCGAGTCATGCGTGGTGGAAGCCCACGGGCCCGCTGCCGGAGAGCATTTGTCCTTTCCACCTGCTCATGGGAATGACGACCGGTTCAAAGGGAGTTGGGCTTTTCGCGCTGGAGCAAACGGGGATCGATGTGTACGCGTTTCGACACGCGCTGGGGCGGGGATCGCCGACCGGCGATGTGGTGTCGATTTCCCCAGGTGCGGTGCTCCCGCTCGACTCGCTCACGCACAAACTCGTGAAAGCCGCGATCGAGGATGCACACTCGCTCGGACACGATTGGGTCGGCACGGAGCACCTGCTGCTCGCCGCGCTCGCGTCATCTGACAGGGTCGTCCGTGCGGCCGCAAAGAAGTGCGGGTTAAACGCGAAGCGGATTCGTGCGGTCATCATAGAAAACAACAAGAATCACGGCTCGCAATCCTGACAGTTGGATCATTTCAATCGGTCCGCCCATGCCCCAACATCTCCCCCTCCTCACCCTCACCGTCCGCGACTATGACCAGGCCATCGCCTTCTACGTCGGCATTCTTGGCTTCGCCCTGCTGGAAGACACCGATCGCGGCGAGGGCAAGCGGTGGGTGCGCGTCGCGCCACAGGGTGTGAGCGGCGCGGATGCGGCGCAGAACGGCGCGGCCATCCTGCTCGCCCGCGCCGTCACCCCCGCGCAGCTCGCCTCCGTCGGCAACCAGACTGGCGGGCGAGTGTTTCTGTTTCTGCACACCGACGACTTTGAGCGCGACTATCGCGCGTACGTCTCGCGCGGCGTGCGGTTTGTGCGTGTGCCGGTCCAGCAGCCGTATGGAACGGTTGCGGTGTTCGCGGATCTGTATGGAAATCTGTGGGATTTGATTGGGCCCACCGCGATTGACACTCAATCAGAGCCGAGCGGCGTAAGCCGCCGGTGATTGGTCCGCTTGAATCAAGGCATTCGGGCCGCGGCGGCCAGAAGACGGCTCGGAGAGCCGTGCGGCCCGGGAACACGGGCTGGAAAGCCCGTGCCACGAGCTAGTTCTCTTCCGCCGCCGCTTTGAGCATGGCGATATCCAGCTTCACCATCTGCATCAGCGCCTGCATCACGCGGCCGCCATTGGGGCCGTTGATCAGCTCAAAGATATTCGCCGGCACGACTTGCCAGGATAGACCGAAGCGGTCTTTCAGCCAGCCGCACTGCACGGGCTGGCCGCCGCCCGAGGTGAGTTTGTCCCAGTACTCGTCAAGTTCGGCTTGCGTGTCGCAACGCGCGACAAACGAGATGGACTCATTGAACGTGAAGTGCGGCCCGCCGTTGAGCGCGGTGAACTGCTGGCCATCGAGCACGAACGAGACGGTCATCACCGATCCCTTCGGCGCCGGTGCGCCCTCGCCATAGTGCGAGATTGCGCCGATGTGCGAGTTCTTGAACACGGACACATAGAAGCGAGCCGCCTCCTCCGCGTTGCCATCAAACCATAAAAACGGCGTGATCTTCTGCGTGCTGATGGTCGCCATGCCGCACCTCCCATTTCACACAAACTTGACAGCGAGCGTGATCTTTGGTCCCGCGAGCGCCTTGGACACCGGACACGACGCCTTCGCCTGCTCCGCCAACGCCTGAAACCCCGCCGCATCCATTCCCGGCACCGACCCTTCCAATGCCAGCTCAATCAAAGGAATCGCAAACCCCGCCCCATCCTTCTCCAGATGCACCTTCGCCAAAGTCTGCAACCGCGTCGCCACATGCCCCGCCCCCCAATCAGAGCCGACAACTGCATCGTGAAGCAGCCGGCGTGTGCGGCGGCGATGAGTTCTTCGGGGTTGGTCCCTTTGCCGTCGGCGGTGCGGGCGCGGAAGTCGTAGGGGGCGTCGAGTGTTTTGCTCTGGACGGTGATGTGGCCTGTGCCTTCGGTGAGATTGCCTGACCATTCGGCGGAGGCAGTGCGATAGGGCATTCGTGGGCTCCTTGTGAGAGGAGACGATACGCGACGAAATGGATTATCGCTTGGTGCGGGAGGATGATGATCTGGCGGCGGGCTTCTTGGTGGTCTTCTTTTTGGATGACGGCTTGATTACGGGAGTGTTCGCCTTTGCGGCGGCGATCTTCTTGCCGGAGACATCTCTGCCCGTGGCGGCGAGTGACTTGGTGTACAAATCGATGTATTTTTTCGCGGTGATGCGTTTGATGGTGGCACCGATCACGTCGATCGCGACATCGTCGAGCTTCTTGAAGCGGATGCAGGCCTTGCCCATGTCGAGCTTCTTTCCGGTGGCGAGCCATTCCTTCTGGAACTGCGCATGGGATTCGGTGTGGCCGTAGACGCACATGAGGTAAAGGGACATGTGGTTTTTCTGCGAGGCGAGGCCCGCGTAGGGCAGGGGCTGCTTGGGGTCGCAGTGGTAGCCGGGCGGGAAGACCGAGTGCGGCACGGCGTAGCCGATCATGCCGTATTGCATGAGTTCGGTGAAGCCGGACTTGCCGTCCGGGCCGCAGTCGAGGTTGGCGAGAATGACTTTTCGGATCGCGGTGAGGGCGGCGCGGCGGTCCTCGGGGAGGGAGGCGAGGTACTGCTCGACGGTGGTGGCTTTGGATTGCATGGCTGGAGTCTACCATCGGACCCCATGAGTTCGCACGCCCTTCCACGCCGCACTTTTGCCATTATTTCGCACCCCGACGCCGGCAAGACCACGCTGACGGAAAAGCTGTTGTTATACGGCGGTGCGGTGGGGCTGGCCGGGTCGGTGACGGCGCGGAAGAATCAGCGGGCGACGGCGAGCGACTGGATGGAGCTGGAGAAGCAGCGCGGGATTTCGATCTCATCGACGGTGTTGCAGTTTGATTATGACGGGTATCGGGTGAATCTGCTGGACACGCCGGGGCACAAGGACTTTTCGGAGGACACGTATCGCGTGCTCACGGCGGTGGACGCGGCGGTGATGGTGATCGATGCGGGCAAGGGCATCGAGCCGCAGACGCGGAAGTTGTTTGAGGTCTGCCGGCGTCGCGGCGTGCCGATTTTTACGTTCATGAACAAGTGCGACCGGCCGACGCGCGAGCCGCTGGAGCTGCTGGATGAGCTGGAGAAGGTGCTAGGGATCGGGGCGTTCCCCGTGAACTGGCCGCTGGGAAACGGGCCGAGCTTTCGCGGGGTGTATGACCGGCTGACGCATCAGGCGCACATGTTTGAGCGCACGGTGGGGGGAAAGTTCGCCGCGCCGGTGCGGGTGCAGGGGCTGGATGATCCGTCGCTGCGCGAGAAACTGGATGACCATGTGTATGTGCAGGCGCGCGAGGAGATTGAGATGCTCCAGGGGGCGGGCGAGACGTACGACCAGGAGCGGGTGCTGGCGGGCGAGGTGACGCCGGTGTATTTCGGGAGCGCGGGGAACAACTTCGGCGTGCAGTTGTTGCTGGATGGTTTTCTTGAGCATTCGGCCGATCCTGGGCCGCGGATGTCGGTGGGCGTGAGTGGATCGGAAGAGCGGATGGTGATGCCGGAGGAGAAGGATTTCAGCGGGTTCGTGTTCAAGATTCAGGCGAACATGGACCCGAAGCACCGGGACCGGATCGCGTTCATTCGCATCGTGTCGGGAAGTTTTACGCGCGAGATGACGGTGGTGCATGTGCAGAGCGGGAAGAAGATCCGGCTCTCGAACGCGCAGAAACTGTTCGGGCAGAATCGAGAGACGGTGGAGGACGGGCAGGCGGGGGATGTGGTGGGAATCGTCGGGCACGATGTGCTGCGCATCGGCGACACGCTGGCGGAGGACCGGACGATCGTGTTCAACGAGATTCCGCGGTTCACGCCGGAAGTCTTCGCGTATCTGAACAACCCGCAGCCGGCGAACAGCAAGAAGTTCCGGTTGGGGCTGGAGCAACTGATGCAGGAGGGCGTGGTGCAGGTGATCTACATCGGCACGGGACAGGTGAAGACGCCGCTGCTGGCGGCGGTGGGGCCGCTGCAGTTCGAGGTGGTGCAGTATCGGTTGCAGGCGGAGTATCAGGCGGAGTCGCATCTGGAAGCGTCGCGGTGGACGCTGATCCGGTGGTGGCGGAAGCCGGGTGTGGATGAGGAGTGGCTGCCGGAAACCGTGATGGACTCGACGTTTGGAGTGGATCGCGATGATCGGCCGGTGGTGCTGTTCGCGGATGAGTGGGCGCTGCGGAACTTCACGCAGAGGAATGCGGGGGTGGAGTTGTCGGCGTTGCCGTTTGTGGGGGGGGAGAAGAAGTAGGGAGTAGGTCGGGTGAGCAGCGGGCATCCCGTAAGCGGTTTTGACATGTCATGTCAAGGACTCTGACTTGACACGCCCCGCACCTGCCGGTATTCTCCTGTGATGGCGACGGTGAGAATCACGCCACCTGCGGCCGTTGAAATCGCTGATCTGCCCTATGAGATTCAGCAGCGAATCGCAACGGTCGTGGACCGTCTGACCCGCTGGCCTGTGGTGAGCGGCGCCAAGCCGCTGCGAGGCGACCTCGCGGGACAGCACCGCATCCGCACCGGTCACTACCGCGTGCAGTTCACCGTCTCGGGCAAGGGTTTGAGCGCCGTGGTGACGATCGTCAAGGTGGGCCATCGCGACGGGTTCTACGACGACTGAGATGAAAAACGGAAGGAGCATCATGGACAAATCCGCGGACAGACCCATCGACAGGACGACACTCAACCTTGATGGCAATGAGTATGTTGTGCTTCCCCGCGCTGAGTTTGATCGGCTTTCGGGCATGGCCCGGGCCGCCACGCTTGTGCCGCTGCCAGCTCCCGATGCCGACGGGAACTATCCGGCGCAAGAGTTCATGCGGGCGTCGATGGCTCGCAAGCTGGCAACCGAGCGAACGCGGCTGGGGCTTTCTCAGCGCGAACTAGCCAACCTCGCCGGGCTGCGTGTGGAGACGATCTCCCGCCTAGAAACGGGCAAGCACACCGTGAGCACGCTGACCGCCGACAAGATCGCGCGTGCTCTGAAAAACGCCCGTAACAAGCCGGTTCAGCGAAAGTCGCCGGGGCGTTAGGCCCATGCCAAAGGGGAGCTACATATTCTGCACGAGCATCGCGTGGCCGCACTTGATGGCGACTTGTGCGCCCATCATCATTTCGGCGATTTTGAGGGAGAACTCGACGGCGGTGCCGGGGCCCTGGCTGGTGATGAGCTTGCCGTCGTGGCAGACGCGAGTGGTGCAGTGTTTGACATCGTGATCGAAGCGGCGTTCCAAGCCGGGGAAACAGGTGGCGTGTTTTCCGGAGAGGATGCCAAGGGGCGCGAGGACGACGGCGGGGGCGGCGCAGATGGCGGCGATGAGGCGGCCCTGCTCGTGGTGGCGTTTGATGAGCTGGGAGACGAGGTCGGACTTGTGGAGGTTTTCGGCGCCTTTTCCGCCACCGGGGATGATGAGGGCATCGAAGAGAATCTCGCCGAGTTCCTCGATGGGGCAGTCGGCGCGGAGGGGGACGTGGTGGCCGCCGACGAAGTCGATGCGGTTGGATTCGCCGGGGCAGGAGACGCCGGCGTAGGTGACATCCACACCGGCGCGGTTGAGAACATCACCGGGGGTGATGGCTTCCATTTCTTCGGTTCCATCGGCAATAAGAACGACGGCGGTCTTGCTCATGGGCAGATCCTCCGGGGCGGTTCGATGGGGAACGGTAGGGGTGGCGGGAAGAAGGCGAAAGAGGAAGTGGCGAGCGGGAAGCAGGCAACAAGGCAGGAGGCGGGCGTGATGGGCTACCGTCGGGCATGAGTGTGCCGCACATGACTTCGGAAGAGTTTCGCAGGCGTGGAAAAGAGGCGGTGGATTTCATTGCCGATTACTGGGAGCAGGTGGGAGCGCTTCCGGTGTTGTGCCCGCTGAAGCCCGGGGAGACGATGGCGAAGATGCCGCTGCACGCGCCGGAGCGCGGCGAGCAGTGGGAGGATGTGCGCGCGGACTTGGAGCGCATCGTGGTGCCGGGGCTGACGCACTGGCAGTCGCCAAACTTTTTCGCGTACTTCCCGGCCAACGGATCGTTTCCGGCGATCATCGCGGACATGATCTCGACGGGGCTTGGGGTGCAGGGGATGTTGTGGGCGACCAGCCCGGCGTGTACGGAGGTGGAGACACGGGTGCTGGATTGGCTGGTGGGGATGCTGGAGTTGCCGGAATCGTTTTTGTCGACGGGCAGTGGTGGTGGGGTGATTCACTCGACAGCGAGTGAGGGGGTGTTGACGGCATTGGTGGCGGCGCGGCATCGAAGGATTCAGGATGGGGGGCACGGGCATCTTGATGCCCGTGGAGCTTTGCAGGACACACACCACTGGCAGCAAGCTGCCAGTGCCACCCATCCGCATTTCGTGATCTACACATCCACGCAGGCCCACTCGTCGGTGATCAAGGCGGCGATGATCGCGGGGCTGGCGCGATCGCCGGAGGATCGGACGCATGTGCGGCTGGTCGGGACGGATGGGGCGTATGCGATGCGGGCGGACTTGCTGACGCGGGCGATGGAGGAGGATGTCGCGGCGGGGAGGACGCCGCTATTTGTTGTCGCGACGATGGGGACGACCAGCTCGACGGCGGTGGACCCGGTGGCGGAGATTGGCGAGGTGTGCAAGCGGTTTGGGGTGTGGCTGCACGTGGATGCGGCGTTTGCGGGGGCCGCGCTGGTGTGTCCGGAGCTGCGATGGATGTCGCGCGGCGTGGAACGTGCGGACTCGTTCGTATTCAATCCGCACAAATGGATGCTGACGAGCTTTGATTGTTCGTGCTTCTGGACGAGCGATCGGGCGGCGCTGGTGGGTGCGCTCTCGATCGCACCGGAGTATCTGCGAAACGCGGCGTCGCAATCGGGCGAGGTGATTGATTACAGGGACTGGCAGATACCGCTGGGCCGTCGGTTTCGTGCGCTCAAGTTATGGATGGTGATCCGGCACTATGGGGTGGAGGGATTGCGGGCGTACATCCGTGAGCATGTGCGGATCGCCGGGCTGTTTGAGGAATGGGTGAAGCAGGATGACAGGTTCGAGGTGGTGACGCCGCGGACATCGGCGCTGGTCTGCTTTCGGTTGCGGGCGCGAGGGGATGAAAAACCGGAAGAGACGGACGAGCGCAACAACTGCCTCATGCGCACGCTGAATGAGGGAGGTGAGATGTATCTCACGCATACGGTGCTGCCGGAGATGAAATCCGATGGACATGAAGGAATCAGACGCGTTGTACTGCGGATGGCGATCGGAGCAACGCAGACCACCGAGGGTCACGTTCGTGATGCATGGGAGCAGATTCGCAAGACAGTGAAATGATCGCGAGCAGCTCGTGCGTAGAGGAAAGTACGACGCAAGAGGAACTGAAGAACTCGCGTTGACAGAGACGAGGAACATCCATTCAGCCGAAACCGGATGGATGTGGACGGGTGTGTTCGGACACCCACGCAGAGCCGCCGACCCGCGCACCACCTCGCGGGTTGGCGGTTTTTACGTGGGATGAACGATGGTGAAAGAATCGAACGGATGTACCGCAGAGAGGGAGCAGCGGATGTGATGCGTGAGGCATCTATAATGCGACATGATCGCGTACGAGACACGTCTGAATGCGGATCGGAGGTGGGCGTTGAGCGAGGGCAGCCGTCACTTTGAGGATAAGAGCGCGGTGCAAGACACTCTGCGCCGGATCGCACAGCGGCTGGACGCGATCGGAGTGGCGTACGCAATCTCGGGGGGCATGGCGCTCTTCCAGCACGGCTATCGCAGGTTCACCGAGGTTGTGGATGTGCTTGTGACGCGAGAAGGGCTCGCCAAGGCGCACGAGTCGCTGGTTGGGCTTGGATACTTGCCAACGGTGACGGGCGGGCGCAATCTGCGGGATACAGATTCGGGCGTGCGGATTGACTTTCTGATCGCGGGAGAGTTTCCCGGCGATGGGAAGCCCAAGCCGGTGGCGTTTCCGGACCCGGCGGCCGCGGGGGTGGAGCATGATGGGATTCGCTACCTCGGACTTGCGACGCTGATTGACATGAAACTGGCATCGGGGATGACCAGCGCGGCGCGGCTGCGGGATTTGTCCGATGTGCTGGAACTCATCAAAGTGCTGTCGCTCAGCGAGGTGTTCGCGGATCGGCTCAGCCCGTATGTGCGGGGGAAGTTTTTGGAGTTGTGTGGGGCCGCGCGGGGCGAGGCGGGGGAATGAGCGCGAATGTGGTCGCGTAGAAAAGGCACTTCGGGCGAAGCGCCCGAAACATGGGCTGGAAAGCCCATGCCACAGAAAAAGAAACGCGCGAGACGCCCGTGCCACGCTCAGACGCGGAAGATCGACCCCATCTTCTTGCCAAGCAGAATAGATGCGCCAACGAGCGTCACCGTCAGCAGCGCCATGCCCCACACGCCCATCGCACTGGCAACGCTTGGGCCGTCGGCGAGGCGGTTGGCGAAGGAGAAGATGGCACGGGTGATGGGGAACTGGCTCTGCTGCTGGGCGAGCAGGAGCGGCTCGCTCACGGCGAGCATCGAGAAGCTGAACGCGAGCAGGCAGCCGGCGACGATGTTCGCGGTAATCAGCGGCAGAATCACCTTGCGCACCGCGAAGAAGCGGGTCGCGCCGAGGTTCATGGCGGCCTCTTCCAGCTCGCCGCTGGTTTGCTCGAGGCCGCTGACGGCGGCGCGGACGATGTACGGCATTCGGCGCACGGCGAAGGCGACGGCGATCAGGACCATTGGAGCTGGGTTATTGCCGAGAATGCTGATAAAGTAGAGGGGGCCGCCGTCGCCGCCGGACCAGGATTTGAAGGGCCACTTGAGCGTCATCGCGACGTAACCGAAGGCGACGACGATGCCGGGGACGGCCAGCGGCAACATGCACATGGCGTCCAGCAGATGGCGCACGCGGATCTTGGTGCGGACGATGACGTACGCCGCGAGCAGGCCGAAGAGCGCCGCCATCAGGACCGCCGCGATCGAGAGTTTGAGTGAGTTGACGATGGAATCGAACGCGTCCGGGTGGCTGAGCGCGGTGACGAAGTTGTGGGAGGTGAACGACGCGGGAAGGACGGTTTTGTACCAGGAGCCGGGTGTGCCGATCGCGGTCATGATGACGCCGAAGTGCGGCATGAGCGCCAGGAGCGTCACGAGCGTAAACACACCAGTGGCGGCCCAACCCTTCCAGCCGGTGAGTTTGGTCTCGCTCGCCGCGCGGGAGGCCTTGGAGTACATCGCGTACGCCTTGCCCGCGAGCAGATACTTGCCGATGGCGTACAGCCCGACGGCGAGCACGAGCATGATGATGACCAGCGCGTACGGCTCCGGGCTGGTCTCGACTTCCTTGAGCTTGTTGAAGACCTGCACGCTCATCACGCGGGTGTAGTCGAAAATCACGGGCGTGCCGAGCTCGGTGAGTTCCCAGATGAACACGATGGTCGCGCCCGCGAAGACGCCGGGCCGGATGAGCGGGAGCGTGATGGAGGTGAGCTTTTTCCACGCGGGGCAGCCGAGGTTGTCGGCGGCCTCTTCGAGCGCGGGGTCAAGGTTCGCCAGCGCGGCGGT
>JBKJOD010000416.1:0-3644 GCA_046593245.1 Phycisphaerales bacterium | reverse complement strand
TAGCAGGAGTGTGTGAGGGCGTAGTTGACACCGAGCGCGACGCCGCGGGTGATGATGTCGGCCTTGGTCATGTGAGAGAGCGGGGCGTGGACTTTCAGCCGGTGCGCATGGTCGGATTCCACACCGGCCTTGGTGCCGAGGTTTGCGGCCCGCTCAAAGGCGGCGATGAACTCGGGTCGACAGTCGGGGTAGCCGGAGTAGTCAATGGCGTTTACGCCAATGAAGATGTCGCTGGCCTTGGCGACTTCCGCATATCCCGCGGCGAGGGAAAGGAAGACGAGGTTGCGTGCCGGGACATACGTAATAGGGATGCCGTGGGCCATGTCCGCGGCTGGGCGATCTTTGGGGACATCAATGTTCGCGGTGAGTGCGGAGCCGCCGATCGCGCGGAGGTCAATGGCGACCACGCGGTGATCGATCGCGCCGAGAGCACGAGAAACGTGTTCAGCGGCGATCAGCTCGTGGCGGTGGCGCTGGCCGTAGTCGAAGGCGAGGGTGTGGCAGGAGAAGCCGGAGTGACGCGCGATCGCGAGCACCGTGGCGCTGTCAAGGCCTCCGGAGAGGAGGACGATGGCGCGGGGTTGGACGGGCGTTTGGGGCACGGGGCGGAGTGTAGAAAGGAAGGAAGGAAAGAATTCAGGGGGGGATGTCGCTGAATCGGTCGAGGCGGAGAGTCCGAACGGGTTGTGTGCGGGGGTATGGCCGCGCGCCAACCCCGGGGTTGTTACCGTACGGATACATCAGGACGGTCAATACTCGCAATCCGTACCGGTGCGAGGCGACGGATACAGAGCGAAGGACTTGCCGCATGACAGCACTGGACTCAGGCACGACGCGCGAGATGGAAACGGAGCCCAAGGAGAAGCCCGATCGGGTGCGGCTGATCAACGTGCTGCCGATTCTGTCCATCCACCTTGTGTGTTTGGGCGTGATCTGGGCGGGGTGGAGCTGGGCAGCGGTGGCAATGGCTACAGCGCTTTTCATCGGCCGCATGTTCTGCATCACGGCGTTCTATCACAGGTACTTTTCGCACCGGACCTTTCGGGCGCATCGGGTGACGCAGTTTCTGTTCGCGCTCGCTGGGGTGACAGCGGCGCAGCGCGGTCCGGTGTGGTGGGCGGCGCACCATCGGGAACACCATCGGCACTCGGACACGGAACCAGACCCGCACTCGCCGGGGATTTACGGCGTGATCTGGAGCCACGTTGGGTGGTTTCTGTCGGACAAGGGGATTGAAACTGATTGGTCGGTGGTGCCGGACTGGGCGAAGTATCCGGAACTGAAGTGGCTGGAACGCAACCACATGGTCGGGCCGCTGCTGCTGATCGTGGCCATGGCGATCACGGGGTGGACGCTCGGGCATTTCTGGCCGGAGCTGCACACATCCGCGTGGCAGATGGTGATCTGGGGCTTCGGGGTCTCGACGACGCTGCTGTATCACGGAACTTTCACGATCAACTCGATCGCGCACGTGGTGGGGAGCCAGCGCTTTAAGACGGGTGACGACAGCCGCAACAACTGGCTGCTCGCGCTGCTGACACTCGGCGAAGGGTGGCACAACAACCACCACTACTTTCCCGGCTCGGCGCGGCAGGGCTTCTACTGGTGGGAGATTGACATGACGTATTACGTGCTACGCGGGATGCAGATGCTTGGGATCATCTGGGATCTGAATCCGGTGCCGGCGCGGGTGTATGCGGCGGCGGAGCGGCACGCGCGGATGGCGGAGGGCAGTGTGGAGGGCGATCCGGAGCCGCACCAATGAAGATCGCGATCGTGGGCGCGGGGATCGCGGGGCTGGTGTGTGCGCGGGAGCTGCACGCGCGGCATGATGTCACGGTATTCGAGCATGGGGCGTATCTGGGCGGGCACTCGAACACGGTGATGGTGCGGCACGAGGGGCGCGAGATCCCGGTGGATACGGGGTTCATCGTGTACAACGAGCGGAACTATCCGCTGTTTACGAAGCTGCTTGGAGAACTCAAAGTCGCGACGCAGGATGCACCGATGTCGTTCAGCGTGCGATGTGACAAGACGGGGCTGGAATATGGCGGAGAAACGCTTGGCGGAGTGTTTGCGCAGAAGATGAACGCGCTGCGGCCGCGGTTTTTGCGGATGGTGTGGGAGATTGCCCGGCTGGGAACTACTGGCGGTCGGTTGCTGAATGAAGTTGATGATTCGACGACACTGCGCGAAGCGTGCGCGCGGGCGGGGTTCTCGCGGGAAATGGTGGAGCACTATTTGCTACCCATGGGCGGCGCGATCTGGTCTGCGCCGCGGGAGCAAATGCTGGAGTTTCCGGCGAAATTCTTCCTGCGGTTCTTTGAGCATCATGGGATGCTGGATCTGCGGAAGCGGCCGCAGTGGCGGACGGTGACGGGCGGGTCGCGGGAGTATGTATCTCGGCTGGTGCGGCCGTTTGCGGAACGGTGCCGCGTGAACTGTGCGGTGATGAGCATGCGGCGGACGGACATGGGCGTGGAGGTGCGGAGTGCGGCGGGGGTGGAACTGTTTGATGAGGTGATCCTGGCGACGCACGCGGATCAATCGCTGCGAATGGTCGCGGATGCGACGCGAGCGGAACAGGATGTGCTCGCGGCGATGCCGTATCAGGCGAACGAGGCGGTGCTGCACACGGATGCGGGCGTGCTGCCGCGGAAACGGGCGGCGTGGAGCGGGTGGAACTATCGGATGCCCAATGGTGAGGATGCGCCGGTGGCGGTCACGTACAACATGACGATGCTGCAATCACTGGGTACGCGCGGGCCGGTGTGCGTGACGCTGAATGATGCGACGGGCATCAATCCGGCGAAGGTGCTGGGGCGGTTTCAGTATCACCATCCGGTGTACACCGTGGCGGGGATCGCGGCGCGGGGGCGGTGGGGCGAGATCAGCGGGATACGCGGCATTCACTTCTGCGGGGCATACTGGTTCAACGGCTTCCATGAGGATGGGGTGCGGAGCGCGATGCGGGTGTGCGAAATGATTCGGGCTCGCGAGAATGACGTGCGGCAGAAGGCAGACATGCGCGAGGAGATCGCGGCATGATGCTGGCGAGCGCGATCTATGAGGGAGTGGTGCGGCATCGGAGGATGACGCCGCGGGAGCACTCGTTTGAGTTCGCGCTGTTCATGGTGTATCTGGACCTGGCGGAGATGGATCGAGTGTTCTCGATGACGCGGTGGTGGTCGATGAGGCGAATGTCGCCCGCGCGCTTTCGTCGCGAGGACTATCTGGGAGCGAAGGGATCGCTGGATGGCGCGGTGCGGGAGCGTGTGGAGCGGGAGACGGGGCGGCGGCCGACGGGACCGATCCGCCTGTTGACTCACTTGCGATACTTCGGTTGCTGCTTCAATCCCGTGTCGTTCTACTACTGCTTCGATGAAAGTGGCGAGCGGGTGGAGACAATCGTGGCGGAGATCACCAACACGCCGTGGAAGGAGCGGCACACATACGTGCTGGATCGCGGGAATGCGAGAGAAACGAATACGACGCTTCGATGGGAGTTTGAGAAGCGATTTCACGTTTCGCCGTTCATGCCGATGGACATGCAGTATGACTGGACGTTTGAGGAGCCGGACGACGCACTCTTTGTGCATATGAATCTGCGGCCGCGAGGGGATGCCACCGCGGGCGAACGACGA
>JBKJOD010000356.1:0-6115 GCA_046593245.1 Phycisphaerales bacterium | reverse complement strand
CGCACCCGTGGCCCGGTCGTCCACGCCGGCTCCGATCGCGGCACCACCACCTGCGGCGTCTCCGCCCGAGGAATCGGCACGCGTTGCTGTGGCGGCGCAACCTTCGGCTGCACCTGCCCCGGCCGCACCAGCGACGGTTGATACTGTGACGGCGTCGTGTTCAGCGGCCGACTCGGCTCCGCACTCGGGGCCTGCCGCTGCGGCCCGCTTGGCTGCGAAGCCGGCTGCGCCGGTGCTGCCGCTGGCGGCGCGCTCGCTGGCCCACGATTCAGACCTCGCCGCGTGTTGTCTCCCTGCTGCGCCCCGGAGATGCTCGCGCCCATCCCCGCCACTACAAGCATCACCGCAATCTGTCGCTGCATGTTCATGGCGAATCTCCGGACCCGCGAGCACTACATCTTCGCGGGCTTGGTTCTACTCGCGCCCGTCCGAAGGGGTTTCAGCCCCCTCTGAGGAAATACGCGACAAACCCCGTGTCATCCGCGGGAACCCGCATCGGGACCCAAGTAGTCGTGGTCTGGGAATAGTTGTCATCCCACCACCGATCCCGATCACGATGCGAACCCCAGAAGTTCCCGTTGGTGTTGCTGGTCACCGCGCGGTCCACCACCTTCTCCGTCTTCCCGAGTATCTTGCTGGACCAGACCACATCCGTCGCCCCGACCTTGCGCGCAAACTCTTCCAACGCCGCCCGATCATCCGCATCCGGGCGAATCGTCTCCGTCGTGCGAAACTCGCACCGCCCCAGGATCTGGGTCCGCGCCGGATCGCCCCCGAACTGCAACCCTCGGAGCAGCTTCATCCGCGCTTCCTGCTTCTGCGCCGCGGACCAATCCTCCGGATGCACATCCGATGTCGAAACATCCCGTTCCAGATCATTCAGCGTCCGCTGCATCCGGTCCCACGGAATGCTCCGCGATCGCACCGCCGCGCGGTTCGTCAGCGCCGCCGCCGTGCTGGCATCCGGCGCGCCGACAAAGGTCTGTTCCCAGACGGATCGCCCCGCGCACCCGCCTAGCACAAGTGCCGCCGCGCCAAGACAGACAAGTCCGATGTTCGCTCGCTGATTCATTGCGAGAATGATACACGCACCCGCCCCATCGGTGCCCCGTTCCCGTCCGATTCATCGCATCCGGAGGACTTCCCGCCTTACCCCGCACTCAAACGCAACCCAGCCGTTCCCGAATAACACAACCCCCGGTCCAACAAGGAGTCGGGGGTCGTGAGTCGGGCGTGGCGGTCCCTTCGCACAGACTTTGACATCTGAGGGGTGCCCAACCGCTCACCTACGCGATGTCCAACCAGTCGCCCCGCACGCTCCCCACACCCTTCTACCGCCCCTTCATCTCCGGTCCGATCAAGATAAACCGCCCCACCTCCGCCTCAAACTCACGTCCCCCCTCCGTCTTGAATCCGTACGCCCCTTCCATCGTCCCCCAGTTCGTCCGCAGCGGGCAGTACGACGAATACTCAAACTTCTCCCCCGGTGCCAGCCGCGGCGTCTTACCCACCACGCCCGGACCCGCCACGCTCTCTCGCTCCCCGTGCGAGTCCACAATCTCCCACCGGCGCGTCAGCAACTGCACCGGCTCGGTTCCCTCATTCGCCACCAGAATTCGATACGAAAACAACCACTGTCGCGACGATGGGTCGGACTTCTCCACCTCATACGTGGGCCGCACCACGATGCGAACCCCCTCGGTGGTTCGCTCGCTCCCCACGCACTCCCGCTTGGTTTCACTCATCTGCATCGACATCGCATCAACCTCCCCGCCCCGCACTTGCAGCAGGCGGCACACGGACAATACGCACCACACCCACCCTCCCCCGGGGCTCATCCAAGCCCATCCATCAGTCCAGTTCACCCCGCCAATCTACGTGCCAAACTCCCCATTTTCACTTCAACCCCAGAGTATCAATGGAATTACATTCGCACCGACCGGTAATTCGTTGCACCCCCTTGTCTGGGTAGTCCCCGTCGTGTAACTTCATTGTGTCGGCGTTTCGCATTTGCGCGATCCGCGCGGCACCGGGCTGCGAAGGGACACCAGACGGTCGTTCTGATCGCCCGTCAGATGGCCTCCGAAGGCCCACAGGTAGGAGAGAGAGAGCACCCCAGAAGTTGCTTTCTGTACCACGCGGGCGATGCCCTGCGCTCCTCCATGAACTCATCGTTCGGCGTGTGTTGCGAGCACGCGCCGAACACGTCACAGATCACTCTCTCGCATAGGCGGGGCTCCGGTTACGACTGGAGCCCCGCAATTTTTTGCCGTGGCATGGGCTTTCCAGCCCATATTTCGGGCGCATCGCCCAACCGCCTTTTTCTCCACGATCAACTCGGCACTCGGCACTCAGCACTATTCCACATCCCATTCCCCCACCCGCATCTTGTACGCCTCCAACCCCTCGCGCCATCCCTGCTCCCACAACTGCATGAACTCAAACATGTTTCGCGATGCCGAATCAATCTCCAACTCTTCCGCCTTCTTCATGATCGCCCTGCATCGCGGCAGCAAATCCACCGGCAAGCCCTCGCACAAATAACTCTTCGTGATCAGCTCCGCCGCCTTGGTGTATTTCTCCCCCTCTTGCGCCGAGACCGACCACGTCGCCCAGAGCTCCCCCGCCTGCTCCGCGTGCGCCGCGATCTTCTCATCCAGCTTGAGTTCTTCCGCCAACACCTCCATCGCCTTCACCCCGCGAAAGTCATCGCGCGCCGTGAGCAGATATCCCAGCCACGCGCCGCCATCGAGCTCAAAGTCCCCCTTCTCCATCCCCGACGCTTTCAGCAGCGTGCGGATGTTCGTTACATTCAGCTCCGCCTCTTTCTCGATCTTTGCAATCAGCAGCTCCGCTTCTTTTTTCACCTCCGCCGCTGGCTCCTTCTCAAACTTGCCCACGCCCACCCCCGTGCCCTCGCCCTCGCCGAATCGCCCCAGCACACCCATCGCCCCCGCAAACCACGGCGTCGGCCGATATCCAAACTCATCCGCGCCCTTGGGCGTGAGCATCCGCTTCGCCGCCGCCACCACCTCCGCCGGAATGTCCGTTCGCATCGCGCGCAGATAGTCCACGCACTCTCCCGCGCACGTCTCGTTGGGAAAGTCGTTGTACTCGCGCAGCACTCGCAGCCGCACGCTCTTGTGTCCCGCATCCTGATACGCCTTCACCGCCTCCACGCTTGCCCGCAGCGGCGTGATCGAGTCCTTCGCCCCGTGCATGAACACCATCGGCACCGTGGACTTCACCCCGCCGCCATCCACCATCCCGCCCCCGTGGTTGAGCACCCCATCCGCGAGCGCGGGAAACGCCGAGCTGAAATACGCCGCAAACTTCCCCCCGCTTCCCTGCCCGTACAAAATCATGTGCCGCACCGGCAACACGCGGCTGAACTCCAGCAGCACATCCCGAAACCGCACGCAGTTCTCCGCCGTGGGCTCAAACGTCCGCATGTCCGGCCGCCGCGGATTCGCACTCATCCCGTCCACACTCACCACCACACAGTCCGGCCTGAATCCCTCATCGCCGCGTTGGTGATTGGATGGTCCCCAGCGAAAGTCCATCTGCGCCGGATGCAGCAGCACCACCAGGTCATACGCCTTCCCCTTCTCATACTTCGCCGGCAGCGACCACGCATACCGCGTTCCATCCGTCGTCTTCCAGCAGTACCACTCTCCCGGCTTCCCATCCTGGCTCGGCTCGGCCCGCGCCGGATCATCCGGCAACCACTCTTCCGGAATCTGCGATGTCCCCGGCGCGCCAACCCCCGGCGCACGCGGCGGCCTCGCCGGCGTCGGCCCCTTTGGCTTCTCCGCCGGTGCGCCCTTGCCATCCTCCGGCTTCGCCGTGGGCGGCTTCTTGGGCCCAAACGTCGGCTGCGCCACCGCCACTTGCGCCTCGATCCCGAGCGGCAGGACCAGCACCAGCGCGATCAACCCACTCACCAACGCGTGTGCTACCCGGATCATGCCGCTGCTCCTCGGGCGCACTCACCCGCGCCAGGAGCAGCATACCGATCCCCGGCCACCGGGGTTCAGATCGTTCTTGGAATCAAAGCCACCCCTTCCCCAGCACGCGAGCCCCCAGCCCCGTCCCTCACCGCTTCTTCCGACTCTCCGCCGGCTCCGGCGTGATGTCCATCGCGAACGATGCCACCACTTCCTCATCCACGCTGATCACATGAAACTGCCCTTCTTTGCGGCACCTCACCAGCCCGGCCTCCGCGAGCGTCTTGATGTGATGGCTGATCGTCGGCTGGCTCTGCGGAAACTTCTCGCAGATCTGCGAGCACGTCAGCTCCCCCGCGGCGCGCAGCTCCAGCAACATGCGGTGCCGCGTGGCATCCGCAAGCGCCTTCGCAATTTTCACAAACTCCGCGTCACGCATGGAACCATTCTACGTCCCTTCCTCATTCAGAGCCGAGCGGTGTAAGCCCCCGGTCTTCTTTCAGGCCCCATTCAGCCGCCCGCCAAGGGCTCTCCCAAGCAAACCCCAGACCCGTTCCGCACGCCCCTCACTCCAGCACCTGCCGCAGCGCCGTGAGCGCATACGCCGTGATCAGCTCGCTGTTGTCCTCCATCCACCGCTTGTCCACGCTCTTGAAGCTGCCGTCCACATTCTGCAACTTGCTGAGTTCCTCAATCAGATCCGCCCGCCAGTTCCGCTCCTGCCCCGTCGGCGTGTTGCCTTCGCTCAGCAGCTTGATCGTCGGCTCGCCCCACGCCTTCAGCGCCCGCGCGAACACCACGCTGTAGTAGTACTTCCCGCTCGATCCCATTCCCGGATTCTCGCTCACGGAATAGTTCCGCCGGATCCAGTCATACGCCGCCGTCACCCGCTGATCGTTCCGGGGAAGCTCGGCATAGATATACGTCTTGAACCCCGCGTACGTCATGCTCCCATACGCCCGCAACCGGCTCGCCTTCGTGCCGTCGCTGAGCGTCTCCTCCATCATCCCCGCCATGCTCTGCCCGGCGCGTTCCTCCACGCTTTCTGCGTTCTCCACCGTCGCATACACAAACCCGCCCTGCCGCGATCCCTTCGCGTACGCCTGATCGTTGATCCGCTCATCCATCTGCGTGCGCCCCAGAAACACCAGCGCCCGCTTCACCGCCTCATCACTGGGCGACACCCCCGCATCCTGCATCGCCTGCATGAACATGTTCAGGTTGGAGTTGTCCGGCCGCCCGTGCTTACCGTATCCGATGCCGCCATAAAACGGATGCTCGCGGTTCACCGGCTTGCTCGCTTCCGTCCCACCCGCCTTCGGGTCCGCTTGCTCCGTCCACTGCAGCGTCTTCAGAAACGCCACGCCCTTCTCCACCGCGCTCTTGGCCATCGGCATCTTCACCTTGCTCAGCGCGCTCACCGCCAGCGACGTGTTGTACCCCGGCAGCGCCTTGTCATAAATACCCCCATCCGGCTGCTGATAGTTGAGCAGAAACTTCACACCCTGCAGGATGTTCTGGTCCTTCTCCGCGTCCGCAGTCGCATCCATCAGCATCGCGTTCACCACCAGCGCCGTAATCGCCGGCATCTGCGGCTGCGCCTTGCCGTCCTTGTCCGGCTTGCTCACCACCCACCCCCCCGTCTCCTTGTCCTGCTTGCTGCGCAGAAACTTCTCCGCTTTCTCAATCATCCCCTCCGCCCGCGCCCGCATCTCAATCTCAGCCGTTTCCGTGGCAACAGACTTCTGCTTCTCCTGCACCTTCTTTGCCATCTCCTGCGCTTCCGGCGACAGCGGCTTGGCCGCGGGCGCGCTCGCGGGCTGCATCGCAATCGCCGACCCGGCAACGACTGTCAGCAGCGCGGCGGACACAATCAAAGTCTTCATGCTCATCATGGCGGCTTCCTTTCAATGCGGAGAGTCGATCAATGTATACACGATCACGCGCGCCGACGTTTCAAGTGCGCCGGAACCCCCGCGATGGATTGTGCCAGAGCCCCCATTCGCTGATCTGGCCGTTTGATATCCCCCGTCGCCTTTCGCCCGTCTCGGGCGCACGAATGTTGCCAGGGGCGCAGCGAGTCCTCGAGCAAGCCCCTGGTTGCCATGGGTTGCAAAGCAACCTCAAGCCGCGCAGCGGCGCCAGTGCATTGCTGCGTGCCGCAATAC
>JBKJOD010000468.1:0-4639 GCA_046593245.1 Phycisphaerales bacterium | reverse complement strand
GTCGATCCAGAAGATTCGTGGGAACAGCACTTCATCGACACCATGCGAGAAGGGTACGGACTGGGCGACCCGCGCGCGGTCGAGCTGCTCGCGCGTGAGTCACCGGGGGCGGTCCGTCAACTCGAGGACTGGGGATGCGAGTTTGCTCGGTGTCCTGATGGGCGGATCGACCAGAGATACTTCGGCGCGCACACGTATCGGAGAACTTGCTACGCAGGGGACTACACGGGTCGGGCGATCGTTCGGACTCTGGTCAAGCGTCTGGCCCAGACTCGTGTTGCAATCGTCGAGAACGTGTATATCTCCGACCTCTTGGTTCATGATGGGCGATGCTTTGGAGCAGTGGGGTTCGACATTGCGTCAGGTGAGAAGACGGTCTTCTTTGCCGATGCAGTTGTGCTCGCGGGCGGCGGCCACACGCGGATCTGGCGCCGGAGCTCTTCGAGGCGCAACGAAAATACTGGCGATGGCATGGCCATGGCGCTCCGGGTGGGATGTACTCTGGGCGATATGGAACTCGTTCAGTTCCACCCCACCGGGATGGTCGCTCCCGAGGAATGGGCGGGCACACTGGTCACCGAAGCCGTACGAGGCGAGGGTGGGCACCTGCTGAATGCGGATGGGGAGCGGTTCATGGCCCGCTATGACCCCGAGCGGCTGGAGCTTTCCACGCGCGACCGCGTCGCACTGGCAAACTACTCGGAGATCCTCGCCGGCCGGGGCGGGCCGAATGGGGGTGTTTTCCTGGACATCTCGCACCGGAGCAAAGAGTTCATTGTTCAGAAGCTCCCCAGAATGTACCGGCAGTTCCTGGAAGCTCAGATGGTGGATATCTCCCGCAAGCCGATGGAGGTCGCACCGACCGCTCACTACTCCATGGGCGGAGTGGTCGTCGAGCCCGATTCTCATTCGACTGGTATCGAAGGCCTTTTCGCCGCGGGTGAAGTCGCCACGGGCGTTCACGGGGCGAACCGTCTGGGGGGCAACTCTCTGGCCGAGACACTCGTGTTCGGTCGCCGCGCGGGCGAAGCCGCGGCCCAGCTCAGCGCGCGGACCGATGCCCAGGTACGCGACCGTTCGACGGTGCAGACCGCCGTGGATCGCGTGGCTGAGATTGTCCGACCGGGATCGGAAATGGCCCGAACCCTTCAGCGGGCGATTCGAGACCTTATGTGGGAGCATTGCGGCGTAGTCCGCGATGAGGCATCGATTCGTGAAGGCCTTCGCAAGCTTGCCGCGGTTGCCGGCTCTGTGGACTTGGTGGATGTTCAGCCGTCGTCGGAGGGCTATCAGGATTTGGCGGTGGCGCTGGATCTACGCGGGTCGGTTCTCGCGGCCGAGGCGACGCTTCGCTCGGCACTCGCACGTCGCGAAAGTCGGGGTGCAAACCAGCGTTCGGATTTCCCACTGTTGGGACAGAACCTCGAAAACACACGAGTGAAACTCGACGCTGATGGCACCATGCGCGTCCACGCCGTGCCCGTTCCTCAAGCGGCGATCGACCTGCCGGTCTGGGAAGCCGCCAAACCCCTGTCACTCAGCGGCCGCCTGCTCGAGTGAGGTCGGGTGTTTGCTGGATCGGCAACATCCGATTCGCTACGTTCCGTCGGCACCAAGCCCAAAGCCCGCAAGCACGCGTGCGATGGTCCCCCTGCCTGCATACGGGCGAGATCCGGACTGGCCGAGAGCGAGCTACTCGGCGAGGACGCGACGGTACTCGGCCTGGCTCTCGGGGCTGGCGTGCGTGCCGAGTTAGGCGTCGTGGCCGTTGAGGTTGACAACGGCCTGACCGCTCGCCTTGTGCAGGCGGTATGAGGGGAGCGAAACGGACGACTTGGAAGTGGGGGGCCGAAACAGGCATTTGAAGCTCCAAACCCCTGCCCGGTATGTACCGGGCAAAAGAGGATTTCGAGCCGCAATGCCCGACGCGGGCAAATACGCACAAGCCATGCGTTCGGCGAGACTTACGAGATATCAGGGTGACAGTACGCCAATGGACCTTTTTTCTGGAGAGCGTTCGGGTATGGGAGGCGTAGGTCAAGAGTTTGATGACCTGGGCACCCGAACGCGAGGCATTCGTGACGTCGGGCGATCGCTATCACTTCACGGCTTGGGTGGTCCCGGGCTTCCCATTCATCCGCTTCAGTGACTGAAGCAGAAAGTCCATGTCTGTGAAGGGGTCTCCGCCGGTGCGTTTCCAGTGCACGCGGCCTGTAGCGTCGATGAGAATCGTCGAGTGCAACTCCATCTCCTCGAAATCGTCGTACGACGTAAAGCGGCGGGCGTTGATGTGGTCGTGATCGGAAAGCAGGCGCGTTGACAGCTTGCCCAGCTTGTCGGAGTTCTTGTTCTCCGCGGGCGAGGTGCTGCTGACCGCGAGAACGACGGCATTCTCACCCTCCCAATCGGCGGCCCGGCCGTTGATCGCAACCAGTTGCTCCACGCAGTGCGGGCACTGATCGCTGAGATAGAACACGAGGATGACGTTCTTGCCGCGGAAGTCTTCCAGACGCACGGTCTTGCCGTCGGCGTCCGTGCACTCGAGCGGCGGCGCGGGGAACGGTTTCCAGTTCAAGGGGCCGATGTCGGCCTGCGCGTCGGCCGCATACAACCGCTCAGGCGCGGGCGTTTGGGCGATTGGTGCGGCGTTGAGTCCGAGTGCGTCCACGTCCGCCTTCCACCGTAGTCCAGAGTCGCAGGCCGACCAGACGTACGCGAATCGGCCGGCGCACTCGACTGCTTTTTCGTGGTTGCCGGACTTGAAATATGCCTGCGCCAGACCGGAGAGCGAGAACGCGTCGTTGCGTTCTTGCTTCAAGGCACGCTCGTACGCCTCGATCGCCAGCCGATGCTCGCCGGCTCGGAGGTAGACATCGCCGAGCAGACGATTGACGGGCCACGCCGCGTCCGGCGGGTCGTTGCTGTACTGGCCTGCATCGCGCTGCTTCTTCTCGACGGATGCCGCCTCTGTGAGGAAGCGGGTCGCGTCGAGCAGGTTGCCCTCGGCGGCGCAGAGTAACCCTTCGGCCACGCTAATCTCGATCTTGAACGGCGGTTCGCCGGGCGGCAGGGGACCTTTGCCGCTGCCTTTGCTCTCCTCCACCTTGGCATGAACAAGGTCCTGGAGTTCGGCGAGGCGGGCACGGGCATCGACGGTCTTTCCCTGACCGATGTAGGCGAGCGTCTCCACCAAAGCCCGGGACAGTTTGTGGTCATCACCGTCGCGCCACAGGATCGTGCCCGGCTTGAGGATGTCGTCCCACCGTTCAAACTTGATGAGCGCGCGGAGTTGCGCGGCCATGCCCTGATCGCTGGTGCCGTACTCCGGACCCTTGCCGCGCTTGGGTTCGCGGGGTGCCGCGAGCAGGTCGCTCGCACCCTGAAGTGACGCGGCCGCCATGCCGAGCTGCTCCTGGATGTAGCAGAAATAGTTGCGGTTGTGGGCGTAGTTCCACGTCTCAAACGGCAGCGCCAGGCGTTCGTTCATGTAGCGGAGTTCAACGCGGGTGGCGGCGTCCATCGAGCGGGCGGCCTCGTGCCACATTCCGATCTTCGAGTAGTTGTGCCCGGGCATGTGGTTGGAGTGGCCGATGCCCGGGGCGATCCGGCCGTAGGCCTGGCAACTGACAATCGCCTGCTCGGCGAACACGCCGTCCCAGTTATGGATCCGGGCGTGGTGGGCCCCGGGATGATCCGGGCTCTTCCGGAGGATGTCGCGAACGATCATCTCGGTGCCGACGGGGTTGCCGGACTCGATCGAGAAGAGCGCCAGCAGGGTCTCGGCTTCCACATCATCGGGATACGCCAGGACCAGTTCCTGGAGCCTCCTGTTCAGGGTCTTCACGCGGTCCTGTGCTTCCGCATTCATCGCGGTGTCCCATGCCTCAATGTACATACGCTCACGCGGCGTGACCGAGTCTTTGCGTCGAACCGCCTCCTTGAGGAAGTCTTTGTATCGCTTGACCTCGGGGAACTCGCTCAATCCGGTGGACCAACTGAGCCCCGTGCGGGCCATCCCCCAATAGGCCATTGCGCACTCCGGATCGAGCTTCAGGCACCAGCGAAAGGACCGCTCGGCCTCCTCATACCAGAAGGATTGCAGCAGCGCGTTGCCCTGATCAAACCACTCCTGGACTTCGGGGACCTTGGTAGTGATCGAAAAGTGAGCCTTGCCAATCCCGGGCATGGTCCATGGCTTCTGTCGCAGGCCAGTGTCGAACGCGCTACCGTGCTTGGAATGGCCCATCGGCTCGTCGGCGAAGGCAACCCGTACGGCGGCCATTACAGCGAGAACCAACAACACGAAACGCGAAACACTCATGATTACTCCAATGGTCGCGAGACAGCAGATCAACAGCGCGTTTGCCACCGCCAACAACGACTCTCACGAATAGTTCGGCCTGTTCGGGAAGGGGTCGCGGGCGAGTACCGATGATAATCAAACTGGGAGCCACACGTGAGCACAGGGCCTTGAGGCGATCGCCGAATTGCTTGGGCTCGCTGGAATCACGATCACTTCGCGATTCATCGGGCCAGACGGTCCGCTGTGGCATTGATGCTTAAATCAGGGTGACAGGATTTGAACCTGCGGCCTTGTGGACCCAAACCACACGCTCTACCAAACTGAGCTACACCCTGG
>JBKJOD010000436.1:0-10528 GCA_046593245.1 Phycisphaerales bacterium | reverse complement strand
CCGCATCTGGGCCACGGCTCACGGCCCCACGCGCCCACTCGCGCACGCGCCGCCCCGAGACCTCATCTGCGCCGCCGCCAAACACATCATCGCTCCGCGCCACGCCTACACCCACGGCTGACCCGCACTCAGAGCTGAAGGGCGTGAGCGCCTAGTCCCCGCCGCTTCTCTTCCTCGTCTCCTGTTCTGTTTGTTCCACCCGCACCCCTCACACAAGGAGCAACCACCCCGCCCATCACCACCAACCCATCACCACGATCTTCAAGGGGGGAACCATGAAGAAACCCAAGAACACAAGCAAGCGGAAGAAAACTGGAAACACCAATCGCTCCAGCAAAAAGTCCGGCAGCAAGAAGGCCGACACCAAGAGGATCAACCGAAAGAAGTTCGACGCCAGGAAACGCGCTGGCAAGAAGCGTGCAAAGCAAAGATGCGCCAAGTCCGCATCTCCCAAATCGCCGAATGCCGCTCGTCGTGCACCCAAGGCCAACCCCGCGCCCGCATCGTCTGCCATCTCCACCACGTCCCACGCCGACTTCCCCGCTGATGTTCCTCTCACCCCCGACGCTCTCCACACTTGGATCGCCACCCACTTGGGCGTCCGCATCGCGCGCAGTGCGCTGATTCCGCAGCACGCCGCGCCGTTCGACTATCTCTGTCACACCTTCTTCGAAGGAACACACGATTCATCTCCCGACTGCACCGTCTGGGCCAACCGTGGCGGCGGCAAAACCTTTCTCGCCGCCATCGCCACCCTCTTGGACCTCCTCTTTAAACGCGGCTGCCAAGTCCGCATTCTCGCTGGCTCCATCGAGCAGGGCCGGCGCATGCACGACCACCTTCGCACTTTCCTCGAGCGTGATGAGCTTGGCCATATCGCGCATCGCATCACCGCGCGCCGTATCTCCATTCCCGCGATGAAGTCCGCCGTCGAGATCCTCGCCGCCAGCCAAACCTCCGTCCGTGGGACGCGCGTGCAGAAGCTCCGCTGCGACGAGGTCGATCTCTTCGATCACGAGCTCTGGTCCGCCGCGCAACTGGTAACGCGCTCGCTCCCAAACGTCCCCGGCCCCTGGGGCACCACCATTCGCGGTTCCGTCGAAGCCCTCTCCACCATGCACAAGCCGTTCGGTCTGATGTGGAAACTGGTCGGTGATCCAAACGTACCACGGGCTTCCAGCCCGCGTTCTGATCTTGCACCCATTGCCGACCCCTCTGGTCCTAATCCTGCTCCTAATCCTAATCATAATCTCTCCCCTTCTTCTTCCCTTTCAACGCCGCAAAAGACCGACCGCACCCTCTTCCGTTGGGGTCTCCTCGATGTCCTCGAACACTGCCCGCCCGAGCGCGACTGTTCCATCTGTCCGCTGGAGCCCGAGTGTCAGGGCCGCGCCAAGTTCACGCCCCTCACCTGCGAGGGCCACATCACCATTGATGACGCCGTGAACATGAAGTTCCGCGTCGGCCGCGAAACGTGGGAATCCGAGATGCTCTGCCTGCGCCCCTCGCGCTCCAGCGCGGTGTATCCGGAGTTTGACACACGCATCCATGTTCGCCCGTGGCACGGGCTTTCCAGCCCGTGCGGAATCAGTTCCTCATCCTCTTTCTCCTCCATGATCGCCGGCTTCGACTTCGGCTACCGCTCCGAAGCCGTCATTCTTCTTGCTGGCGTCACGCGAACAGGCCGCATCCACATCATCCGCGAACACTGCAAGCGCGAGCAGATTCTCGATCAGCAGATCGATGCGCTGGATCGCTGGCGCGAGGAAGGACTCTTCCGCTTTCGCAACCAGCCCGGCCACGAACCGCCCCTCGAGTTCGTCGGCACCGATCCCGCCGGCAACGCCAAAGACTCGCACACTGGCAAGACCAGCGCGCAACTGCTCACCGCCCGTGGCTACCAGGTCCGCAATCGCGCCAGTGAAATCTACCCCGGCCTATCCCTCGTCCGCGATCTGCTCAATCCCGCATGGTCGCCCCGCCGCTCCGCGGCGAGCTCTTCTCTCTCGCCACGCTCCGCATGGGGCCCCTCCCTCTTCCGCGGCGACCAATACGACCCATCTCTTGACCCCGGCCCGAAGCTCCTCATCGACCCCTGCTGCACACGCCTCATCGAGTGCCTCTCCCGCTACCACTTCGACGAGTCCAAACCCGAATCTCTCGAACCCGAGAAAGACGGCTTCGACCACGCCTGCGATGCGCTGCGCTACATGATCCTCAACCATGTGAACCCGTTTACGAGCGAAGTGAGAGACTACACGCTCCGCTGAAACGCCTCTGTGGCTTCTCCCGGCTTGCCACCTCCCCCGCCCTGGCGGGGGAGGTGGTTCAAGCGCAGCGAGAACCGGAGGGGGTGCGTGCGATCCCGGAGCATCAGATCATCACATGCACATGACACATCACGGAGAACATGAAATGGCCACTCGCAACCGCTCCTTCATCCCACCCGTATCACTTCATGTCCAACATCTTGCACGTGCAAGGGCGAGCGTTCGGCTCCGGCGGTTCGGGATTCCATCTCTTCCCAATCGTTCTCATGCATCTCCGAACGCGCGTCGGAAAGCCGCTGGCAACTTCACCGTTCCCCGCCGCCTCCGACACCCGCGTTCCCCGCGCCCCGGCGCACCCACGCACGCCGACATCCCGGTCGATGGCCTTGCGACGAGTCCTCCTCCCGCAAGCACCCATCACTCGCGCTTCGCGAGTTCCTGCCGTGGGCCAATCGCCCATGCGGACGCCACTCGGACACTGTGTCCCCGGCCCATCCGCATGACGCACGCTCATCCATGAACTCTCGCAGCGCACGGCGATAGGTCCGCGCCTCGCGAGCGCCGGTCGACCGCCGCGCAGGGTGGTGCGGCTCTCCGAGCCGGGCCTTCGGTGGTCCGGTTCCGCAACCGGGCCGTAGTGGGTCCACCGGCGTTGTGCCGGTTGCCCGATCTCGTATGACCGTTCAACTCCCGAAAGGAGTCACGCATGTATTCCGTCCACATCTCACAGCTTCCGTCGAGTCGCCGGGTCTCGTCCCGGGGTCGTTCCGTTGCGTTCACACTCATCGAGCTGCTTGTCGTCATCGCCATCATCGCGCTGCTGGTGGGCATTCTTCTTCCCGCCATCGGGCAGGCACGTCGGACTGCCAAGGCGCTTCAGGATGCCACCAACGTTCGTAACACCATCCAGGCGCTGACCATCTTCGCGCAGTCCAGCAACGACCAATACCCGCTCCCAAGCGTGCTGGACCCAACCAACCAGACCGTCGCCGCCGTTGGCGAGGCCAAGAACACCACGGGCAACATCCTCGCCATTCTCGTTCAGACCGGCTCGGTGGCGCAGCAGCAGCTCATCAGCGCCAGTGAATCCGCAACCGGCACCGTTCAGCGGTATGACAACTACGAGTTCACTTCGCCACTTGGCGCCGTCAGCACCACCAACGCGCTCTGGGACCCGAAGTTCAAGGGCACCCCGATCGACGCCACCACTCCCGCCTCGCCGCTGGGCACCGGCATCGGCAACAACTCCTTCGCGCACATCGTTCCATTCGGCAAGCGCCGCTCCGTCTGGTCGTCCACCTTTAACTCCAACGAGGCCGTCTTCGGCAACCGCGGCCCGATGTACGCCGCGAACGACTCCGGCACCGCGCCGACTTCCAATCGCTGGGCGCTCACCGCCGATCAGTACGGCACCGGCTCCAACACCCTCCTTATCCACGGCGGGCGCAACACCTGGGAAGGCCAGATCGGCTACAACGACAACCACGTCACCTTCGAGACCAAGCCCAATCCGGACCAGCTCACCTACCTCCGCACCGGCGGCGGCACCGGTCGTACTGCGCCCGACAACCTCTTCGTCAATGAGTCCGACCAGGCCAATGGCGACGCCAGCGGCCAGGTAATGAATGGCACCAACGCGTACCTTCGCCCCATCAGCGCCATCACCGCAAACGGCAACACGGTGACGGTCACTCCCTGGCGCGATTGATCAGACGCACACCTTTCGACCCGCGCGCCCCCCGCGAAAGCAGGGGGCGCGTCCTCGGTTCTCGTGGCATGGGCTTTCCAGCCCATGTTTCGGGCGCCTCGCCCGAAGTTCGCATCAGCCACCCGACCGTTTACGCATACAGGAGATCATCATGTTCACCGAGCGAATCTCTCTTCACTCCCGCCGCGCCATCACCCTGATCGACCTCCTTGTCATCCTTTTCGTCCTCGTGATTCTCATCGGCGTGCTCATGCCCGCTTTGGGCTGCACCCGTTGCGGCAGTCGCCAACTCAAAGACTCCACGCAAGTACGCGGCATCGTGCAAGCACTCATCGTCTGGTCTTCGAGCGGGAACGGTTCGTATCCCCTCCCGAGCCAACTCGACGCCAGCAATGCCACCATCGACGGGCTCGCATCCACGAAAGACACCACCGGCAACATCCTCTCCGTCCTCATCATGACCGGCAACATCTCGCCGGAGCTCTGCGTCTCACCCGCCGAGAGCAATCCCGCCATCCGACTCTTGAACAACTACGAATACGCCACGCCGCACCTTGCGGCGAATCCGCAAAACGCTCTCTGGGATCCCACCTTCCGCGGCACACCCGACGATGCCCCCACGATCGCGAACATCGCCGCCGCCGGCATCGGTCATCAGTCCTATGCACACGTTATTCCCTTCGGCAAACGCCGCGCACTCTGGATAGACACGTTCAACTCCACCGAAGCCATCTTCGCCAACCGCGGCCCGACCTACGCCGCGAGCGACGCGGCACCTTCGAGCAGCAAGTGGTCGCTGCTCCCCGGCCTGACGGGCACCGCGTCAAACACGCTGCTCATCCACGGCGGGCGCAACACCTGGGAAGGCAACGTCGGTTACAACGACAACCATGTGAACTTCGAGACCAGCCCCGCTCCCAGCGCACTCACCTTCAAATCTCGAACTTCCCGCGGCGTCGCGCTCGCCCCCGACAATCTCTTCGTCAACGAGATCGACGAGGACGAAGGCGACGGCGTGACCGGGCGCATCGATCAGGGGACCAACGCCTATTTGCGTCCCATCGCGGATGTGCTGGAGCGCGCCCGGCCGCGGGTGTGGCGCGACTAGCAACTGCGTATCCGAAATAAAAAACCCGCGATCGCTCGCGGGGTTCTTTGACAACAGAAGATGCTCGTTCGCGCGAGATCGCCCGATCATGGGCTGGAAAGCCGATGCCACGTTAGTCTTCGGGCACATGATCGCTGGTGGCGATCTCGCGGAAGCGATGGCGGAGCTTGCCGGTGATGGGGCCTTCGCCGTCGGAGATGGCGAAGTCGCCAATGGAGTTGACCGCGATGATCTCGGCGGCGGTGCCGGTCAGGAAGACCTCATCCGCGCCGAGCACCTCGTCGAGGCGCATGAGCTTCTCGACGACCTTCACGTTGCAGTCCTTCGCGAGCGTTTCCATGACGAACTTGCGGGTGACGCCTTCGAGCAGGCCGGACTGGCCGCAGATGGAAGGAGGCGTGTAGAGGATGCCGTTCTTGATGATGAAGATGTTGTCGCCGGTGCACTCGGTGACGTAGCCATCGGTGGAGAGCATGATGGCCTCGTCGCAGCCCGCTTCGATGGCCTCCATCTTGGCGAGGATGTTGTTGAGGTAGTTGAGCGACTTGATGCGCGGATCAAGGCAGGCGACGGGCGTCTTGGGGCGATTGGCGACGACAACCTTCATGCCGGTGCGATACGCCTCTTCGGGATACAGACGAATCTGGTCGGCGATGCAGATGACCCCGGGCACGGGGCAGCGGCGCGGGTCCAGCCCGAGGGTGCCGAAGCCGCGGGTGACGACCAGACGGATGTAGCCCTCGCGCAAACCGTTGACGGAGATGCAGTCGCGCTGGATCTGCACCATCTCGCGCTGCGTCACGGGAATCTTCAGCGAGATCTGCTCGGCGCAGTGAAAGAGCCGATCCATGTGCGACTGGCACTTGAAGATCTTGCCGTTGTAGATGCGGATGCCCTCGAACACGCCGTCGCCGTAGAGCAGACCGTGGTCGTACACGCTCACCATCGCGTCGCGCTTGGGGAGCATCTGGCCGTTGACGTAGATGATGGGCTTGTCGCCCGGATCGTCCGTCCAGTGGTTGGTAAGCGTCGCCGGTTTCAACGCGGCACCAACTCCGGCGGCCTGCTGAGCCGTCGCGCCGTTTCCGGCATGCGGGCGGTCCTTGGTCGTGGCAGTGGTGCTCATCGTCGATCCTTTCAAGAAGCGTGCGTGCCGCGTGGCTCCATGCCGCGCGGGCCGGAACAGACCTTTCAGGCCAGTCCGAACGGGCCGATGATACGCGCGGCGTGGCCCGTTTCTGATGTAGCCGCGCCGCTCAGGAAATGTTCGGCACAGAGGCGGGATCAGATGACGCGAAGTGGGTTTGGGATGTGAATGCCGGGGTTTTGGCGGGGGATGCGGACGATGTGCGGTGGCCGCGCGATTGAGCGAACAGGAGCACGGAGCGGAAAGTAGTACGCTTGGCCATGCTTGCATCGCTCTCGATTTCGTCGGTTCATCTGCTGCCGCTGATGCAGAGCGCGGCGGAGATTCCGCCCGAAGACGACTTTGCTCCGGGGCTTGGGCTGTTCGTGCTGGGGATGTTGGGATTGTTGATGCTTGTGCTGTTTGCGGCGGTGGCGATCGTGGGCGCGATCGTCGGAGCGAGCGTGGCGGCGGTGTTGCTGGTCGTGCTGTTTGCGGTGGCGGCGGGGGTGAGCGCGGCTGTGGCATTTCATGTCGGGTTGGCGGCGATGGTGTGGTCGCGCCAGCCCCCGAGGCGGGTCTGGATGCACGCGCGGTGGTGGGGGGCGCTGACGCTGGTGGGGGGTGTATTCGCGGCGGTGCCGTTTTATGTGTTGCACTACTGGGGCGGGGGCGTGCCGCATTCGGGGCAGGGGGCGTTTGGGGGAAGGCCAGCGCGGTCGTAGCGACACTCTGCGCACAATCCGATGCTGGCAGCTCGGCGTGCGCGAGAATCCAGAATCCATCCCACCAGCGATGACGCGGCCGCGATGGCGGACGCGAGCCAGAAAGGCACTCCGACACGAACATCATTTGGTCGTATGGAGCAAGCGGGCCACCAACGTCGAAGCGATCGCGTTTCGACGACGTATCCCGAAAGACGTCCGCGATCGGGCGCGGGCGACCATGCGGCACCGATGCAGCCCTCAACGCCGCCAATCCATCCCCATTCGGGAATCGAATACGCAACGGATCGCGGGCCGATCCAAGTCCAGGCCACGAAGAGCAGTACAGTGGCGGCGGCACCACCCCATTTCGCCGTCTTTCTGATGCGTGGGTGGGGCTGCATGGTGTGTGAATGTATCACAGAACTGACATTGTGCCGCACTCGGGACACGGGACGCCGACGGCGAGGCCGGTGCGGTCGTAGTGGCACTTCGTGCAGATGTGCGGATGATCTTTGTACCACGCGAGTCGATCCAGCCGCCAAGCGAGCGCGGTGATGAGCAGTGTCGCCGCCGCGAGACTCCAGGTGGGAATGAAGAAGACCCAGCCGAAGTTGGCGCGGCCACCCATGAACCACCATCTGAACGCCTCGTTGCGGCGTTGCAGCACCCATCCCGGGGAGTTGCTCAGTTCAGGGCTGGGCGGAACATTCTGGAATGCGATGACGGTGTGACCGCGATAGAAGCTGACTCCGGCCGCCGCGCGATTCAGCCATCCGAATGTCCACCAGCCGCTGGCGATCCATGCAGCAAGCAGCAGAACGGTGAGAGCTGCACCACCCCATTTCACTGTCTTTGTGATGCGTGGGTGGGGCTGCATGGCTTCAATGTACCACAAGCCGACTTGGGTCCTGCCCAGTGGGGAAACTCGTTGGGAGATTGAAGACGTGGTGCGATGCGGTGTCGCCGCTCCGCGGCTTGCAAGTACCAGGCATGGTTCGCCCTCCGGGCGAGGAGAAGAATGAGTTGGGGTGGGGTGTCCGGTGGTTTGCTCGGCCCAAAGCGACCTCGCTTCACCACCGGCAACCGTCGTGCGCCCGCTGGGCGAAAGGCAGGTTCGACTACCGACGCACTTCCGCACCAAGGTCCTTGCTTGCCGCGGCGACGATGGTCTCCACCTGCGGCGAAACTTCCTCGTGGGTCAGCGTGCGTGTGGGGTCGCGGAAGCGCATGCGGAAGGTGATGGACTTTTTGCCGGGGCCGGCTTGCTGGCCGCGGTAGGCACCGACGAAGGACCATGATTCGAGGAGCGGCACTTTGAGCGTCTGGACCATCGCGTCGATGTTGGCCCACGCGGTTTCCTCGCGGACGATGAGGGAGAGATCGCGATCGATGGAGGGGAAGGCGGGGAGCGCGGCGACGACGGCGCGGGGCGGGTAGAGGGCGACGAGCGCCGCTATTTGCAACTCCGCGGCAACGACGGGGAGTTCCAAGCCGTGGTCGGCTTGCACGGCCGCGCTGATGAGGCCCATGCAGCCGACGCGGGTGCCGTTGACCTTTACTTCGGCAAAGCCGGTCGAGTCATACGCGGCGATTGGTGTGTCGGTCGCGGGCGTGATCTCGATGCGGGTGGCCTCGCCGCCGACGGCGCGGGCGATGGTTTCGATTGCGCCGCGGACCATGCGGATGGCGTGCTGCTTCTGCTCTATGGCTTTCGCGCCCGCGGGGAAGCAGCAGTCGGCGAGGAGGGCGAGGTTGAAGGTTTCGACTTGTTTGCCGCGTTCGCCGTTCTTGTCGGAGGGCACCTCGGCGAAGACGGCGGAGAGCTCGAACAGCCGCAAACCACCGCCAGCACCCGCACCGCCGACGGACCCATCGGGAAGCACGCCGCGGTCCTGATTCGTCTTGCGACACGCCAGCATGCTGACCAGCGCGCTGGGACGCAGGATGGGATCGGCCTTGCGACGATCATCGCAGACCTGCATGATCGAGAGGCCGCGCGGGAGGAATGGCTTGGCCTGCTTGGGCGGAACGAATGTGAATGTGACGGTCTCGTAAAAGCCGAGGCCCGTGAGGACGTTCCCGATCATCTGCACGGCTTTTTCGCTCGGCTGCGGCGGGGCTGTGCGCACGGGGACCATCTCGTGCTCGGGGAGTTTGTCCAGCCCGTGCGTGCGGGCGATCTCCTCGATGAGATCGATCTCGCGCTCAAGGTCCGGGCGATGCGGGGGGATGGTGCAGGAGAGGACCATCTCGGCGGTGCCGGGCGCGGCGGCCTCGGGCTTGGTTGCAATCTCGTGGGCCTCGAGCATTTGCTGCACCAGGGGCATGGGCACGGTAATGCCAAGCATGTGCGCGATGCGCGAGGGGCGGAGTTTGACGACCGGCGCGGGCTTGGGCTCGCGGCCGGCTTGGATAACACCGGGAAGGAGCTTGCCGCCGGTGAGTTTGCAGATGAGCGTCGCAAGCCGTTTGCCCGCGGCGTCGATGGTGCGCGGATCGACGATGCGCTCGAAGCGGTAGCTGGCGTCGGTGCGAAGCCCGTAGCGGCGCGCGGCGCGGCGGACGGCGGTGGGTTCCCACGTCGCGGCCTCCAGCAGCACGCTGGTGGTGCGATCGGTGACGCCGGATTCCTGGCCACCCATAACGCCCGCGAGCGAGAGCACACGACCTTGGCCGCTGCCCCCCTCATGCTCGCCGCCATCGGCAACGACGACCTCATCGCCGCGGAGTTCGAGGGCTTTGCCATCGAGCATCACGAGCTTCTCGCCCTTACTGGCGATGCGAACCACAAGGCGACGCTTGCCATCGTGTGCAGCGGTGAGCATGTCCAGATCAAAGACGTGCGAGGGCTGGCCGTACTCGAAAGAGACGAAGTTGGTGATGTCCACCACGTTGTTGATGGAGCGCTGGCCGACGCCCTCGAGCGCGGCGACCAGCCA
Organism: Phycisphaerales bacterium; assembly: GCA_046593245.1. GTDB lineage: Bacteria > Planctomycetota > Phycisphaerae > Phycisphaerales > UBA1924 > UBA4658. The sequence goes on along the minus strand of JBKJOD010000436.1, from coordinate 670 downwards.
CTTGGGGCTGGGGCCGACGGCCGCGCCGGTGATGACGTGGGCGGTGAAGAGCGGGCACTCATCGGGAACGCGGTTGTCGATGGCGAGTGCTTGGCTGACGTCCATGGAACCTGCGGCCGCTCCGGGGTCGGTGGCAGTCTGCTCGCCGAACCAGTTGAAGACCTTGCCGGACTGGGGGAGTTTGAGGGCGCGATTGGCACCAGCGGCGACGATCTCGCGGGCGACGCCGATGTGGGAGAGCACATCGCCGCGGTTGGAGGTGACTTCGACATCCAGCATGGTGTCGCCGGAGGGGAGGATGGTGGTGGACTCAATGGGGAACCCGGCGAACGTGAGGATGCGTTCGGCCTCCGCGGCGGTGACATCGCCGGGTTCCAGATATTCGTTGAGCCAGCGGAGGGAGATGTGCATGGGGCAGGAGGATATGAGGGTTGGGAGGGCTGAGGGAGAAGGGAGTCGATCGGCACGCAGAGATTCACGGAGGTCGCGCAGGGGTTCGCGGAGAGCAGAACTGGGAGGAGGAATCACGTCCGCCGCTTCTTCTCCGCGCACCTCCGCGATACCTCCGCGAACCTCTGCGTGCGATTTGTGGAGTGGGTGATGATTACCACGCGAGAACTTGCCGCACGGACTCGGGGTTGTTGTGCGTGAGCGGGCCGCGGCGGAGGGT
>JBKJOD010000350.1:0-5429 GCA_046593245.1 Phycisphaerales bacterium | reverse complement strand
CCAAATTCTGCGACGCCATATTTATTGGATGAGCGGCCGCCTGCAACCTTGGCCTCCTTCTTCTCCTTCTCCACAATCACCGCCGTCCTCAACGCCTTCCCCGTCTGCGTGTTGAACCCGCAGCGAGTGCAGACAACCGCTCCTCCCGGCATGGCGCTACCGCAAGACTCGCACAGGGCGGAGTTGAGCATCGGCGAATCGTCGATGAGTTGCCCCAGCAGGCCGCCGGGGGGGAGCGGCTCGCTGCTCGCGGGCTTTCTTGCCAGTGTCGGCCCGGCGGGCTTTGGCTGCGCGGCGGCTTCTTTTTTGGCCTTGGCGGCAGCGATGGCCCTTTGCTGGCACTCGCCCACGCACATGTAATGCCCGGCCGCGTCCTTCACGCGCGGCTGCCCCGAGACGTCCTTGCCACAGACGATGCACGTTTTGCCCGCTGATTCCGCCGTTGCCATGACCGCCTCCGGGCCCCCCACTCCGGGCCGCACGCATGCTACCGCGCGTGCGGCTTGAATGCCTCTCATTCCACGTCCGCTCGCCCCCACCCAGAGATCCCCCCTATCCTTCTGCCCTCCCGGCCCGCACCGCCTCCCCACTCCCACGCCTCCTTATACATACCAAACACCCATGACGCTGACCCACGCATCCTCCGACGCCACCACCTCCCACCTCATTCCCGAGGGCACCCGCGAAATCACCTTCCGCGAGGCCCTGCGCGAGGCGATGAGCCAGGAGATGCGGCGCGACAAGCGGATCTTCCTCCTCGGCGAGGAAGTCGCCCAGTACAACGGCGCGTACAAGGTCTCGCAGGGCATGCTCGAAGAGTTCGGCGAGAAGCGGATCATCGACGCCCCCATCAGCGAGAACGGATTCGCTGGCCTCGCCGTCGGCGCGGCGATGTACGGGCTGCGCCCCATCATCGAGTTCATGTCCTGGTCCTTCTCGCTGGTCGCGGCGGACCAACTGCTCAACAACGTCCCCAAGATGCTGTACATGTCCGGCGGGCAGTGGGGTTGCCCCGTCGTCTTCCGCGGCAACAACGGCGCGGGCGGCCAGCTCGGCTCCACACACTCGTGGACGATCGAGTCCATGTTCGCCACCGTCCCCGGCGTGAAGATCGCCATCCCCTCCTGCGCCGCCGATGCCAAGGGCCTGCTCACCACCGCGATCCGCGATGAGGACCCGGTCTTCCATCTTGAGTCCGAGCGCATGCTCAGCGACAAGGGCGCGGTGCCCGAGGGCGACTACACGATCCCCTTCGGCCAGGCCGCGCTGCGCCGCGGCACATGGTCCGGCGAGCGGAACTCGGATGTCACGCTCGTCTCCTTCGGCCGCCCCGTGAACTTCTGCATCGAGGCCGCGGATGAACTGGCGAAGGACGGCATCACCTGCGACGTGCTGGACATGCGCACCGTCAAGCCGCTGGATATCGATTCGGTGCTCGAGTCTGTCAAGCGCACCAACCGGCTCGTGGTTGTCGATCAGTGCTGGCCCTTCGCCTCCGTCGCCAGCGAGGTCATCACCCAGGTCTGCGAGCGCGGCTTTGATTACCTGGACCACCAGCCCCTCCGCGTGAACACCGATGATGTGCCCACGCCGTACGCGAAGAACCTGGAGATGGAGTATCTGCCGCACAAGGGGAAGATCATTCGCGCGGTGCGGCAGTCTCTCGGCTCGCACTGAACGATTGCGAACAATCCCGCGTTGGTGTAAACTGCGGCGGCAACCGGTCGCGTGGCTGGCTCGTACGTTTGTTGAACCGATTCCAGATGAGGTGCTCCATTGACGGTTCTCACGCCAAGACAGCGGGAAGAAAATCGAACTTTGCCGTACTCCGAGTATCTCGTGAGTTTCGAGCACAAGTTTGTCTGCTGCGCGATTCCGAAGAACGGGTGTACCGCGCTCAAACGATGGTTTCTTTCGGTCGTTGACCTTGACGCGTCCAGCGTCGTGGATGTACACGGGCACTGCCGGGACTTTCATGTTCTCTGCAATCATCCTCCTGAAACCATCCAGGCGGTGATGCGGGAGTTTTTCACGTTCTCCGTGCTGCGCGACCCACTGAAGCGGATCGCCTCGGCGTTTGCGGAGAAGTTCGTTGGGCCGGCGCTGCACGAGGTGTTTGAGCCGGCACGCGAAGTGATTGAAGAAAACGAGCGACTGCACGGAGCGACCGCGCCGCACGACATCAGCGCGGACATCCAGTTTCCCGGCCGGACAGTGACCGTGCCCGCGTGCAGCGCCATCGCGTACGGACGCGGCGTGACCTTCCGCGAGTTTGTGCGATACCTGTGCGAATCGCGGGATGAGCATCTGGATGCGCACTGGCGGCCGCAGTCTTCACTGCTGAGCGGCGGACGGTTCAAGAGCATCGGGCGGCTGGATGATCTGGCGATCTATCTGCCCTCGATCGCGGAACGACTCGGAGTCGCGATACCGGTGTTGAGCGACCACACACCCGCGGCGGATCTGCCGGGAACAGGCATGTTTCATGGCGACATGCTGTCGCGCGAGATGCACAGGCGGGGCATGTATCCATCGGCGGCAACGCTGTACGATGACGAGTTACGGGAGTTGGTCCAGAGCCGGTATCGAGACGATTTCGAGATGTTTACGCGGGCTCAACCATCGCGGTGAGGGAACTTCCAGCCTCAACGGGCCTCAGAAACCGAGCTGTACTGCAGCTACTGGCTATTGAGCGATTGGATTCGTAGTCCTCGCTCAATGAATGATCACAACTTTCTGAGCACAATCGCATCATGCGGATCGACCCCGCGCGGGACGATCGCCTCGACCTTGAACCATCGCCCCCATTCTCTTCGCAGGTATTCGTGCGAATGGAATGTGTTGCAGTGGTACATAGTGCGTCCCTTGAACGTCATCACCACGCGCGGCGCGGGCATGGGTGACTTGAAGGTGTCGGGCGTGACCACCATCTCCTGTATCTCTTGGCCGCGGCGGACCAGAGCGTTGTACAGCGGGATTTCTTCGCGCTCGCGATCATCGCCCATCAGCCCCCATGTCACATCGGTGTGGACGGACTGAATCATCAGGCCACCGGGTTTGAGCACGCGGCGCAGTTCTAGAAGCCATCCGGACTCGAACTGGTCGATGTGCGTGAAGACCGAAACGGCGTGAATCAGGTCGAAGAAGTTGTCCTCGATCGGAAGCTGCGGCAACCAGTGGTTGTTGAACACCTTGAGATCGTGCGGCAGAAACTGCTGCATCCAGCGGACGTTTCGGACATTCAGATCAGCACCCCACAACTCGCCGTGCTCGCCTTGAAATCGAAAGTGCCTGAGCACACGCCCGGTCGAACATCCGAGATCGAGCGATCGACTGGCTGGACCAAGCGTGACGCCAAACTTTTGGGCAGTCTGCGCGTAAAACAAATAGTCGCGCAACCCTGCCAGCCAGTACGTCAGATGCCGCGGGCCGCCGTAGTTTTCGCGGTCTTTCGTAGGCGGAAGCGGCCAGGTATCTCGTGCCATGCGCGAAGCAATCGACGCGATGCCTTCGGGCAACTCCAATCCGTCGAAGCGGACGCGATGCGGTTGATCCGCGAACTCGGAGACGCTGGCGAGGGCATCAAGCGGCGAGTTGTCAAAGTCGAGTATCAGTTCGTCGTGGATGTTCATGCGGGTGGTGAGTGCTGAAAATCTTCCAAACTGTGGATGTGTTTGCTGAAGATGGGCGTCGCTGTGATGGTTTTCTGAGCCGCGTCGCTGTTTTCCGCATTCGATGCGGAGGCCCCGCATTTCCCCGGGCAATAGTCTTGATTCGGGCGGCGTTCGCCTATCATAGATGTAAGTTTGTTCGCGATTCCAGGAGTTCTCGATGGCGATCGAAGTGAAAATGCCGCGGCTGTCCGACACCATGGAGCAGGGGACGGTTGTCCGCTGGGCGGTCAAGCCGGGGCAGAAGGTCAAGAGCGGCGATGTCATCGCGGACATCGAGACCGACAAGGCCACGATGGAGCTCCAGACCTTTGACGATGGCACCGTCGCCGATCTGGCCGTGGCCGAGGGGGCGACCGTGAAGGTCGGGACCATCATCATGAAGCTCGCCGAAGCGGGCGAGAGCGTCGACGCAGCGAAGAGCGCCGCCAGTACGCCCGCCCCCGTCGCGAAGGCGACAGTCGCGGCGGGTGGATCGGGATCGGGCAAGGCGACGGCCGTGGCTGCCCCAGCAGCGGGAAGCACCCTCGCTGGCGCTTCGGGTTCGTTGGGGGGGAACGGTTCGCACTCAAACGGCACAAGCGAGCGGGTGTTTGCATCGCCCTTGGCGCGGAAGATCGCGGAGGAATCCGGAGTGAATCTCGGCTCGCTGCACGGCTCCGGGCCGTCCGGGCGGATCGTGCGGAAGGATGTTGAGGCGGCGATGGGTGGTCCGGCTCTCCGAGCCGGATCCGGTCGGCCGTCCGTTTCGGAGAACCGGACCACCCAGGACAGAGAACCGGCGAAGATCACCAACCTCTCCGCCGGCGGCGTACCCGGCTTTGCCCTGCCGATGAACGATCAGCCGCTGGCCGCACGCTCGATCGCTCTCTCCAACATGCGGGCGACCATCGCCAAGCGGCTGGTGCAATCCAAGCAGACCATCCCGCACTATCAGGTCACGGTCGCGGTCCGCATGGACGCCCTCCTCGCCCTCCGCACACAGCTCAACGATCAGCTCGCATCGCAGGGTGTCAAACTGAGCGTCAACGACTTCCTCGTCCGTGCCTGCGCCATCGCAATGCACCAGCACCCGCAGGTGAACAGCCGCTGGTCCGACGGAGGTGCGGGCGCAAGCCCGGGCACTTCACCGAGCAATCCGTCCATCGACCTGCTGCCCAATGTCAACATCGGCGTCGCAATCGCGCTCCCCATCGACGCCAACGGCAACGGCGGCGGTCTGGTCGTCGCCACGCTCCGTCAGGCCGACCGCATCGGCCTCCGCCAGATTTCCGCTGAGACCAAGCGCCTCGGCGAGAAGGCCCGCACCAAGGGCCTCTCAATCGAGGAAATGTCCGACTCCACCTTCACAATCTCCAATCTGGGCATGTTCGGCGTGGAACATTTCACGGCGATCATCAACCCGCCCAACGTCGCCATCCTCGCCGTCGGCGCGGCCGTCGAGCAACCTGTCGTCAACACCGACCCCAAGACCGGCGCCAAGTCTCTCGGCATCGGCAGCATCATGCAGATGACCATGTCCAGCGATCACCGGATCGTGGATGGTGCGATGGCCGCGCAATATCTCGCGACGGTGCGCGAGCTGCTGGAAAAACCGGCAACGCTGCTGGTGTGAGCCGACATGCGCGATGAACCCCCCGCTCCTCGGCCCCCACTGACCGCTTCATCGGTCATCATCTCGCTGCTGCTGCTGATCGCCGCGATCGCCACCATGGCGCTCTTTGCCATTCCGCTGCACAACATGTGGTTCTGGCCAAC
>JBKJOD010000082.1:0-4490 GCA_046593245.1 Phycisphaerales bacterium | reverse complement strand
GATCCGCGTCGTTCGGAGTCTAGGGACCGCGGCCCGCTTGCTTGAGCAAGCAGCGCGGCTGCGCCCGGACGTCATTCTCCTGGCCATCGAGATGCCGGGGCCGGATGTGTTCGAGATGGCCGATCGGCTGCGTCGATCGCACCCCGGGGTGCGGTTCATCTTCCTCAGCGCCCTGGTCCGCGATGGCTACCTGGCGGCCGCGTACAAGTGCGGCGCCTGGGGGTACTTCGCCAAGGGGGATGAACTCGACGAGATCGCCAAGGGTGTGCTCGAGGTCGCCCGCAGCACGGCGGGCAGATTCCTGATGGGGCCGAAGGTGAAGGCCCGCTGCCATCCCGCGCCGATGGGTGCCGGCCGCGCCCTAGGCCAGGGTTTGGGCCATCCTCCAAAGGACGCGCCGGCGACCGCGCTAGCGTCCCTTTCGGCCCGCGAGGTCGAGGTCCTCCATCTCATCGGCAAGGGCCTGTCGCGCACGCAGGTCGCGGCGGAGCTGAGCCGCAGCGCCAAGACGATCGATCGGCACCAGGAGCGCATGACCAAGAAGCTCGGGCTGTCCAGCCGCACTGACTTGGTCCGTTTCGCCATTCGCGAGGGCTTGGCGGAAGCGTGAGAGGTCAGCGACGAGCTTCGCATCCACTAGGATCCCGGTATGCCCAGCACACCACATGTCGAGAAGCACTTCAACGCCACCGCATCGGTTCGCGATGTCGTCATCGGCATGTCCGACGGCCTGACGGTGCCGTTCGCTCTCGCGGCGGGTCTTTCGGGCGCGGTCGCTGCAACGGGGCTGATCGTGACGGCGGGCCTTGCCGAAACCGCCGCCGGCGCGATCGCCATGGGTCTGGGCGGCTTCCTCGCGGCCCGGACCGACGAGAACCACTACACCAGCGAGCTGGCCCGCGAGCATGAAGAGGTGCGGGCGAAGCCAGAGGCCGAGGCCGCGGAGGTGCGCGATGTGCTCACCGGATTCGGACTGACGGTGATAGAAGCCGAACCAATCGTTGCGGCGCTCAAACGCGACCCGGCTCGCTGGGTGGAGTTCATGATGCGATTCGAGCTGGGGCTGGAGAAACCTGACCCGCGGCGCGCCCTCAAGAGCGCGATGACCATCGCCGGATCGTATGTTGTGGGCGGGCTTGTGCCGCTTGTCCCGTACATGCTGATTGCGAACATGAACAATGCGGTGCTCACCTCTGTCGCGACAACGCTCACGGCGCTGCTGGCCTTCGGTGCTGTCAAGGCCCGCCTGACGGGCGTCGGCGTGGTCAAGGGTGGGCTGCAGACCGCCATCATCGGCGGCATCGCCGCGGCCGCAGCGTTCGGCATCGCCCGTGCGGTGGGCCATGCCTGACTCGCCATCTCTGCATAGACCGCCCGGACCCGGAGCCAGCGCATGAGTACACCTCGACCATCCGCGGACGGCTCGATCCTTCCCGCAGCCCCCGCCAAGACCGAGACCATCGAAGTTCGCATCGCCGAGCTCAAGCAGCTCTTCAACTCCATGGATGCCTCCCCGTTCCGCGAGCGGGACCTGGACCCATCCGCGGAGGAATTCATCGTCGGCTGGGCCCGCGAGGCCCCGCGCGGCGCGCACCTCGCCCTGCTGGTGGAGCTCGACCGCGCCCCGCCGCCGCCGGGCGTCATCGACGAGCCCGCGGCACTCCGCGAGGCCATCGGCGAGTTCTTCACGCACCGCGCGAAGGCTTCGCGGAGCCGGCTGCGGCAATTGCTCCGGATCGGGCGGATCAGTCTCCTGGTCGGCCTGGTCTTCCTGGTCGCGGCCATCGGCCTGGGCGACCTCATCGGCACGGCGATGAAGGGCCAGCGGCTGGGCGAGCTGCTCAGACAGGGCCTGGTGATCATCGGCTGGGTGGCGATGTGGCGCCCGGTCGAGATCTTCCTCTACGGCTGGTGGCCGATCCGCACCGAGGCCAAGCTCTACGACCGGCTGAGCGCGATGCCCGTCCGGATCGAGTACACCGCGGGTGGGGGGGCGGGGAAGGGCGAACGCGGCGCGGGCGATGCCTGGCGCAGCGATTGGCCCGCCGTGCCGCCGGCTATCCAACAGAAGTCGCCGCCGCACTCTCCACCAGTCCGCAGTGGCGAGATGAAGCAAGCCGGATTGAGCGCGGCGCCGGAGCGAGGGCCTATCGCGTCGACGATCATTGATTCCATCGCTCCTGACCGAAGGTCGAAGAGCGATGAGACCAAGAGCTGATCGCTTCGGGACACGCCAGTTCCTCTCACTACAGGTTCTGCGCCCCCGGAGTACGCCGGCCTCCGACACGCGCCCGAAGCCTTCGGCAGGGTCAAAAGTAACGTGATTGGGGAAGTCTCCGCGTGGCGGGCCGGAGGCCGAGACGCCAAGATGTCATAGTAAGTGGAGGATGTGCGTGCGACACGCAGGGCGATGGTGTGAAGGGCGCGGAGGCACGCGAAAGGGAACGCCAGGATGAACCACGGGGATGGCTGGATGAATGGATGGCTCGGCGCAGGAATGTGGGTGTGGACAGGGATCGGGATTGTGGTGGTGGCCCTGCTGGTCGTTCTGGTCATGAAGATGTCGAGAAGGAAGTCGTAGGGTGGCGTTGGTGGCGGCGCGTTTGTTCAATATTCGAGGGCATGGTGCTTCAAAGGAGTTTCAGCATGGATACGGCAATCAAGACCGATCAAACAATGACCCTCTCCATCGATGGCATGAGTTGCGGCGGATGTGTGACCGCGGTGACCAAGGCCCTCTCGGCGGTGCCGGGGGTTAAGGTCCGGTCGGTGGCGGTGGGAAGCGCGAAGATCGAGGCCGGCGATGCGTCGGCAGCGGGAAAGGCGATCGCCGCGCTGAAAGTGGCCGGGTATCCGGCCCGGGCGACGACCGAAATGCCCGCCTCGGCAACAAAGCTCGGGGGCGGGTGCTGCGGTGGCGCGAGCGCGGCCTCGAAGCCCGGCGATGGCAAGGTTGGCGGATGCTGCGACTGAGCTAGGGACGTTCGCCACGCGGGATGGAATCCGGTTCGATTGAGTCGGACGCCGCCGCGGGCGGACCGGAGGACAGTGCGCGCGGCGGCCTTCGTTGATTGGGGAAGTCTCCGCGTAGCGGGACAGGGTCGGGGACGCCACGATCCCTTCAGAGAACTAGCGCTGGGCCTTCCCGCTGCGGAAAGGACGCGTCGGCGCTGATCGTCCCCCCTCCCACCCCGGCACGATCTGCCCGGACAGGATCGTTCTATGAGTACGCTCACGCTCCCCATGACCGCCGCGAAGGATGCCGCAACTGCGGCCCCATCCGGGAAGACCATCTACACATGCCCGATGCACCCCGAGGTGCGGCAGGACCATCCCGGGGCGTGTCCGAAGTGCGGGATGACGCTGGAGCCGGTGATCTCCCAAGGGGGGGCGGCAAAGGGAGCATCGGAGAGGGACACAGACGGCGAGAGCGGCGAGCTTCGCGGCATGACAAGGCGGTTCTGGATCGGAGCCGCGCTGGCGTTGCCGGTGTTCCTGCTGGCGATGGCCCACTTGATCCCGGTGCTGGGCAAGCAGCCGTGGGTGGAGAGCCAAGTGTCGCGCTGGATCCAGTTTGCGCTCGCCGCGCCCGTGGTCTGGTGGGCGGGATGGCCGTTCATCGTGCGCGGCTGGCGGTCGGTGGTGACGCGGCACCTGAACATGTTCACGCTCATCGGCATCGGCGTGGGCGCAGCGTTTGCCTACAGCGCTGTGGCGATGCTCTGGCCGGGCCTCTTCCCGGAGATGATGCTGCATGGCGGCGCGGGGGGGGTGGGCGGAAACGTTCCGATCTACTTTGAGGCGGCGGCGGTGATCGTCGTGCTGGTGCTGCTGGGGCAGGAGCTCGAACTCCGCGCCCGCAGCCGCACGGGCAGCGCCATCAAGGCGCTGCTCAACCTGGCGCCACCAACGGCGCGGCAGGTCGCGCCCGGCGGGGACAACATCGTCCCGCTGGATCGGGTGAAGGTCGGCGACTGGCTGCGCGTGGTTCCGGGTGACAAGGTGCCGGTGGATGGCGCGGTGGTCGAAGGGCACTCCAGCGTTGAAGAGTCCATGATCACCGGCGAGCCGGTGCCGGTGGAGAAGTCGGTGGGCGACAAGGTCACGGGCGGAACCGTCAACGGCACCGGCGGATTCGTCATGCGGGCCGAACGGATCGGCAGTGACACGCTTCTCGGCCAGATCGTGAACATGGTCGCTGAGGCCCAGAGGAGCCGGGCACCGATCCAGGGCCTGGCCGACAGGGTCGCGGGCATCTTCGTGCCGGCGGTGCTGGCGAGTTCGGTGCTGACATTTGTGCTCTGGATGTGGCTCGGGCCCGAGCCCAGACTTGCATACGCCATTGTCAACGCCGTGGCGGTGCTCATCATCGCCTGCCCGTGCGCGCTGGGCCTGGCGACGCCGATGTCCATCATGGTCGGCGTTGGACGCGGCGCGCACGAAGGCGTACTCGTGAAGAACGCCGAGGCGTTGGAGCGGCTGGAGAAGGT
>JBKJOD010000072.1:0-5336 GCA_046593245.1 Phycisphaerales bacterium | reverse complement strand
TCGTGCAGGGGGCGAATCTTCATTTCGGACATCGTGGACGAGGACTTGGCCATTGCGAAACTCCTGGAAAGTGGTCGATGTTTGAGAGGTCAGAAACAGACAGGTCTTATGCGTTTCTATACGACCTGTGCGAAAACAGTCAGTTGGTAAATGGCGACCGAGACGGCTGAGGTTGAGGATGCGTGTTCGAGTGCGATCCCGGCCACCGTCCCGCGTAAAAGCGCTCCATGCACCGCTGCAGCACACGGAGCATCATTTCCATGTCCGCAGAGCGCCGGTCCACAACCGCGAACGCGTCAAAGCGAAGTGCCGCGGACATCTCCCGGTGCATGTCCCGGGCCGTACGCGGCGAGCGAACCACCACAACAGGCGGCGGCGACGCCAGCCGATTCAGCAAATCCAAAATTCGACACCCCGCCTCATCCGACGGCGACCCGTAATCCAAGGGCAGCCCCAGATCGACCACCGCGACATGGACCGGCGACGACCGAATCACCCGCTCCGCATCCCGAGCCGTTCGCGCCTTCAGCGAAGTAACGCCCATCGGCTCCAGCAAGTCGGCCATGCGATCCGCCCAGGAGTCCGGCCGCCATCCGCCCCAAGAAAGCAAGAGGTTCAGCCGCGCCCCGTCCGAGGGCACCCCGATCCGCATATCACCCGAAATCCCCGGACCGTTCGACCCCGTACAACCCCCTGGGCCGGAGTGATCTCCGACATGCGGTGAGAGCGCGGGATGAGCAGGGCCAAATGGCATTGTGATGAGGGAGAAGGCAAGTTGTGTGCCGAACGGCCACCGCGCCAATCAGTCGGATTGCCTTCCGGAACCGGGTGCCCATCGCAATCGACAGGGCTGCAGGCGTGCCAGTGATCAAAGCCGCCCGGGAAAAATGCCAAGTTGGCAGATCGAATACGCAGGGCTAAACCATGCCAGAGGCGGCAGAAAACGCGAAATCTCTCTCTAACAGATGCCGGACATGGGCCGAGTATCGAGTACACTCCCAGCATCATGGATGGAACCACCGTATTGATGGGTGTGCTGGCCGCGGCGGGATGTGCGGCCGCAATCTGGCTCGCCATCGGCCGCGCCAAACTCATGGCCGACCACGCGCGTGAGAGAGCTGGCCGCGAGAACGCGGAGCGCGATGCCGCAGCTGCCCAAGCCGGAGCGGCCCGACTCGCAACGCAAGTCTCGGACACCCGCGACACGCTGACGAAGATCGCCATCGATCGCGCCGGCTTGGAAGAGAAACTTGGTGCGGAGCAGGAAGCCCACGCCGTCACGCGATCGACTTTGGAACGTGAACACCTGCGCCAACTTGGCGATCTTGAGGATCACCTGAACGCGAAGATCGCCCATGTCGAGGACGTCGCCCGCGAGAAGCTCGAGAGCATCCAGCGTGAGAAGCTGAACATCCAGCAGCAGCAGGTTGAGTTTGAGAAGAAAGTCCGCGAGGCGTTCGGATCACTTGCGGCCGATGCGCTCGCCAAGAATCGCGAGCAGTTCCTCGCGCTGGCGGAACAGAAGTTTGAGGCCAAGAGCGGCAAGATCGACGAGATGGTCAAACCCATCGCGGAGACGCTGCGGAAGACTGATGCCAAACTCGCGATCATCGAACAGGCCGGCACCGAACTGCGCGGCGAGACCAGCAAGCTCGTTCGCGCCCTCCGCGAGCCGCATGTCCGCGGACGCTATGGTGAAATCCAGCTCCGGCGCGTTGCCGAGCTTGCAGGCATGGCCAATTTCTGCGACTTCACCGAGCAGGACCAGACGCGCGGGCCGGATGGCTCGCCGCTGCGGCCGGATATGGTCGTGAAGATGCCCAGCGGACGCGTTGTGGTGGTTGATGCCAAGACCAATATCCAGGGCTATTTGGACGCCATCAGCGCGGCCACGCCCGAACTCGCCGAGGGCCACCTCGACCGCTTCGCCCGCCACGTCGCCGAGCAGGCCACCGCGCTGGCGAAGAAGAAATATTGGGCCCAGTACGACGGCTCACCCGAGTTCGTCGTGATGTTCATCCCGGGCGACCAGTTCGTGGATGCCGCGCTGACGCGCCAGCCGGAGATACTGGAGAACGCCGCGCAGCAGGGCGTGATTCTCGCGAGCCCGAGCACGCTCATTGGATTGCTGCGTGCTGTTGCGGTTGGGTACAAGGAGCAGCAACTTGCGCACGCTGCTGAGGAGTTGCGAGAGCTCGGCAAAGAACTGCACGAGCGCGTGGCGGTTGCCATGGGCCACGCCGCGCGGCTCGGGAAGAACCTCAATCAGTCCGTGGATGCGTACAACGATTTCGTCGGCTCCTACGAAAGGCGACTCGAACCTGTCATGCGGAAGTTTGAGGAGGGGGGCGTGAAGAGCGCGAAGGAACTGCCAGAGGTGCCCAGCGTGGTGGTGACGGCGCGGGAGAGTGGACTGTTTCTTGATGGGCAGGGCGGCTGATTCGTGCGGTCATCGATGCGTATCTGACACGGGCTGCGGTGCGGGCATCGTCGATCGTTCACGCATGGCAAGCAAATCTTTCTTCGCCTCGGCAAACGCCTCGGCGTTTGTCTTGTCAATCGCCTCCGGCGCAAGTCTTTCGATGAGCGCGAGGCGGGCCTCGATCAGCGGGAGGTCATCCCGCGTGAGGTTCTTCGGGTCAGCGAAGCCGTCCTGGTTGAGGTCTTCGATCAGATCCTTGCGGGCATCGGCCGCGAGTTCGCGGTCGTTGATTGCGTGGAGCCAGAGTTCATCGGCAAGGTCGTCCATGCCGACGGCGCTGAGCGCGAGGCGGGCGAGGGGGAGGCGGAACGCGGGGTCGTTGAGGTCCAAGTCTTCGGCGGTGTCCGTCGCGCTGGTTGCGGCTGCGAGCGTGGTGCGCGGGGCCGCGCGGCGCGAGGCGGTACGAGCATCCGGCTGCACACTCAGCATCGTGCGCTCGATGCCGGCCTCAATGCGGTTGAGCTGTTGCGAGTGATTGGGGCGCGTGTGCGCGATGAAGGTGTCGGGCGCGGGCGGCGCGGGGCGCACGCGAGGGGACTGCACGTGATAGAGGATCGCGCCCGAGATGCCGCAGGCGATGAGGGCGAGGATGATGGTGCGAAGCACGGCGGAAGGCATGGCAAGGTCTCCGGTGTTGGAGGAGCCACAGATCTATTCGCAGTCTACATCAAAGGGATCGGGATGCGATGAGTTTGGGATGAGATTGGGTCGGCTTGGGGTGGCCGCAGCGGGTGTGCGTGCGGGGTGGGGGAAATGGGTGCGGGCAAGGTTTGCAATGGAGTCCGGTAAGAGAGGGCGCATGTGGGCAGGGAGCTTCGGTCGAAGCCCCCCGAAAAACGGAGTGGTAATCGCAGGCCACTACTTGCGATCCGGATGCAGAAACAGGTAGTCGCGCACGCCTTCTGTATATCCGCCGACGGGAGTAGGCGCCGTTTGGTCTTCGTCAAACGCGTGTGGTTGATAGCCGAGGTCGGTGAGTTCTTTGACGACATCGTGGACCGTCATGCCGAGGCATTCGGGGCGGCCGGGTTGGAGCTCTGTATAGATGGGGGGCCGAAAACGAGACAGGGTGGCGCGGCCACCACGGAAGACGAGGCCTTCGGCACCTTCGACATCAATCTTGATGAAGTCGAGCGCAGCGAGCTTCTCTCTCGCGGCAACGGCGTCGAGGGTGTCGGTGGGAATGGAGATGCGAGCGACATCGGGCGCGGTGGAGGTGCCGAAGTGGTTGGCGCTCGATTCGACACCGAGGTGCGCGGAGCCGGGAAGAATGCGGCGAGAAGCCTTGACGGGAAGGAAGAGGTCGGCGGTACCGGCGCGATCCGAGAGGGCGAGCTTGAAGATGCGAACATTGCTGTATGGACGCACGATGGTTTGGAGCAGTGTGTAGTTGTATTCCAGGGGCTCGAAGCACCAGACTTTGCACGAGCGATTATGCAGCGCGGCGAAGTTCTTGGCGAACTTGCCGTGGTTGGCGCCGATGTCCAGGATGGTCCCGCCTCGGGAGATGTAGGGCGTGAGTGCGCGAACGACCGGGCCGAAACGATTGCGGAACTTGGCCTGGTAGAAATGGTCCAGCCGCGCGATGGACTGGGAGAGGGAGCCGAGGTTGAGGGAAGATGCGGGGAGGATTTTGGGCATGGGGGCTCCGCGGTGGGAGAGTGTAGTAGGGAGCGGATTTGTTCGGCGATTTGTCGGGCAGGTGGTGGCGTGGCGTTTGCTGGCAACCCGGGCGCGCGCCGCAGGTCTAGCGACGAGCGTCCGCTTCGCAGGCCGGGAAATGCGTGAGGGGGATCATGCGGGCCTATCGCGCAGCGCTGGCGGGCGAGCCGCCAGTGCGACCGGGGAGTGAAGGTGTGGTGCGCATGCTGGCAGCAGCACGGGCTACCTGCGCAAAGCAGTAAACGAACCTGTGGCGAGAAAGCTCAACTCTGGCACTCGTCACGAGCCGCGGTTTTTGAGCGCGTTGGTTTTCAGAATATCACCGTCGACCCGAGCCGCACCTTCGATGATGGATGTGAACACCAGCACTTGATCATTCTGGCGCACTTCCACGACATACGTCTGGCGATCAATCCAAGACGACCATCGAATGGGTCTGGTGGTATCAATCATCGCCAGCAGCGCGGTGTGGGCATCCAACTGACGAAGCAGCTTCCCATCAAACGTCAGAGTTGTGTCCGCCACCTGATACGCGGTGGAACGAAATCGCACAATGCCCTGGTCGATTCCGGGTGGATAGGCGAAGGTTTCAATATGCTGCTCGGGCAAGGGCTACCCCTTCTTCACCATCATCTTCTCATACATCTCATCGTCAATGCCGAGATACTCGCGCATGTGCTGGTCGTAGACCTCTTCATCCTGCTCGCGGGAGAGGTCCAGGCGCAGCTCGTTGATGACCTTGGTGCCCTGGGCGATCCAGGTGTCGAAGGTTTCCTTGGTAATGTTCTGCTGGATCCATTCGCCGACCGCGCCGCGGAATGGCGGGCGCGCCATCTTCGTGCCGGGGCGGCCGGTGCGCTGGCAGACGAACGCGCCTTCGGGGATCGGGCCGTCGTATTTCTTTGCTTTGCCGCCCGAGAGCAGATCAACATCGCCGCCGATGGCACCGGGCTTTTTTCCGGCAACTTCGGGCACATCTTTGCCGAGCGACTTGAGCAGATCGCCCATGGCGTTGCGCGGCATGAGGTCGCCGCGTTCGGCGGCAATAGTGAAGCCACGCGTCGCAAGCTGCGCCGCCATGTCGGAGTTGCCGAGTTTCTGGTACGCCTCGGCCGCGAGTTGGAAGGCCTTGCTCATCTGCGGGGCGAGCTCGGTGCAGCGGACGAACGAGGTCGCGGCCTCTTCGGTGCGG
>JBKJOD010000211.1:0-21158 GCA_046593245.1 Phycisphaerales bacterium | reverse complement strand
GAGTATCCGATCAACGCCATGCCCGCCGGAATCTGCTTTGACGCGAAGGACAACTATCTCTGCGTCACCCAGTTCCGCTCCTTTGATCCCGGCGCGGTCGATGGCGAGGTCGGCTTCTGGCGCGTCAAGAGCGGCCACAGCTCCGCGCCGACGCTGATCCCCGCGAACTTCTTCGTCGGCGTCGGCAAGGGCCCGCACGGTGTGCTGATCGTGCGGTGACACCGTGGCAGGGGCTTACTAGCCCCTGCTCGGGCCGCCGCGGCCCGAGTGCCTTGCTCCTCGAACCTCAACTACCATCTGCGGCATCCAAACCCGCGGAGGTTGTTCATGCTCCGTTCCACCCTGTTCCCCGCCACGCTCCTGATCGCGGCCGCTCTCGCCCCCGCGCTCGGGCTGATGCCCGGCGGCACGCCGCCTGCCCCGACCTGCATGGTTTCTTGCGGCCCGCTTTTGCAATCGATACCCGAGACGACGATCGTTTCCCCTGATGCAGTGATTGATTCGCGGGCAAAGCCGCCGCTGGATGAGCCAGCTGCGGCGTCGAAATCACAGGTATTTCCGCCGGCGCCGGAGCTGGAACCGAATCTCGGCTGGCTGAACACCGACACGCCGCTGCGGCTCTCGCATGAACTCAAGGGCCACATTGTCGTGCTGGATTTCTGGACGTATTGCTGTATCAACTGCATGCACATCCTCCCCGACCTTGCGGCCATCGAAGAGAAGTTCAAGGACCAGCCGGTGATCGTCATCGGCGTGCACTCGGCGAAGTTCGACAACGAGACCGACCGCAAGGCGATCCGCGCCGCGATGCAGCGGTACGCGATCCATCATCCGGTGGTGGTGGACGAGATGTACGGCATATGGGCGAAGTACGGCGCGAAGGGGTGGCCCTCGTTTGCGGTGATCGGCACCGACGGCAAGCTCGTGCCGATCTCCGGTCCGATGGGAAATGACTTCATCACCAGCGGCGAGGGCCCCGCGAAAACGCTCGCGGCAGTGGTGGAGCGAGCGCTCGCCGAAGCAAAAGCCAGCGGAACGCTCGCGCAGGTTCCTTTCAAGCCCAAGCTGGATGCGAATGTGCCCGCGAGCACGGGGCTGGCGTTTCCGGGAAAGGTGGTTGCAGTCGCGGCCGCGATGGATGCTCCGGGCTTTCTGTTCATCGCGGATTCGACCAACAACCGCATCGTACAGGCGACACTGCCGGATGAGAAGGGGCACAGCACGCTGATTGATGTCTATGGCTCGCGCGAGCCGGGATGGGTCAATGGACCGCAGGAACAAGCCCGTTTTCGCGATCCGCAGGGCATGGCGTTTGATCGCGCGAAGAACACGCTGTACGTCGCCGACACCAAGAACCACGCGATCCGCGCGATCGATCTGAAGAAGAAGACCACCATCACGCTGGTGGGCGACGGCGTGCTCGGCAACGATCGCGAGGGCGGCAAGCTCGGCGCGGCCCAGCGGCTCAACTCCCCCTGGGATCTTGCGCTCACCGCCGATGGCTCGGCGATCGCTGTTGCCATGGCGGGCACCCACCAGCTCTGGAACATCGCGCTGCCATCCTGCGCCGCCAGCGCCATCGCGGGCGGGCAGGGTGAGGACATCGTGGATGCGACCGCAAAAGTCGCGCGGCTCGCGCAGCCCTCGGGGCTGGCCTTCTCCTCCGATGGCTCACGGTTGTACTTCGCGGATTCGGAAGTCTCAGCAGTGCGATATCTCAACTTCAAGAACAATCAGGTCCGCACCATCATCGGGGTCGCCCTCTTTGGGTTCGGCGATGTCGATGGCACCTATCCCGATGCCCGCCTGCAACACCCGCTCGGCGTCGCGCTCTGGCCTAAGCAGCCCGGCGATGAGAGCCCCGGCGGGGGCGAGCGGCTCCTCGTCGCCGACACCTACAACCACAAGATCAAACTCATCGATGTGAAGGGCGAGTCCAGCACGACCTGGATCGGTGTCGGCCGCGCGAATGCGGAGACCAAACGCACCACCCTCGTCCTCGACGAACCCGGCGGCCTGTCGCTCCTCCGCGACAACGGCCCGCCCGTGCGCGATTGGCTGTTCATTGCGGATACCAACAACCACCGCGTCATCCGCGTGGATGTGGCGACCAAGGCGTGGGTGCAGGTCGAAATCGACGGCCTCGCCGCCCGCGATGCCCCGAAGAGCAAATAGCCATCCCGCTGCGGGGCCTGCCCGGAGACGGAGGCGGCACCGCCAGTAACGTTTGGATTCGGTATGGATTCGGAGCGACAGGCCCGAACGCCCCCGCGCGTGAAACCAGCGAAGCGTTGTCCTACCCTTGCCTCCCCACCGATCCGCCCGCTTTGGGCGAGGTCCCCGGTGGATTCACGCCACCCGCACGCAGGAACGACCATGAAGATCAAGACCGACGAGATCGCATCCGTTATCAGGCAGGAGATCGCCCAGTACGCCGCCGAGCTGGAGATCAGCGAGGTTGGACGGGTGGTCGAGGTCGGTGACGGCATCGCCCGCATCTACGGTCTGGCCAAGGCCATGGCCGGTGAGATGCTCGAGTTCCAGACCGGCAAGGGCACGGTCATCGGGCAGGTCTTCAACCTCGAGCTCGACACCGTCGGCGCGGTCATTTACGGAGACTATCTCTCCGTGAAGGAAGGCGATCTGGTCAAAAGCACGGGCAAGCTGCTGAGCGTGCCCGTTGGTGAGCAGCTTTTGGGCCGAGTCGTTGATCCGCTGGGCCGCCCGCTGGACAACGGCCCCGCACTGAACGCGACGAGCTTCTCCAAAGTGGACATCATCGCCCCCGGAATCGCCGAGCGTCAGCCGGTGACCGAGCCGATGCAGACCGGCATCAAGGCCGTGGACAGCATGATCCCCATCGGCCGCGGCCAGCGCGAGCTGATCATCGGCGACCGCAAGACCGGCAAGACCGCCGTCGCGATCGACGCGATCATCAATCAGAAGCAGTTCTGGGGCACCCCGGACGCGATGGTCTGCATCTATGTCGCCATCGGCCAAAAGGAATCCACGGTCGCCGCGACAGTGGAGACGCTCCGCAAGAACGGCGCGATGGAGTACACAATCATTGTGGACGCCGCGTCTTCGGACCCGGCCCCCATGCAGTACGTCGCGCCGTACACCGGCTGCACCATGGGCGAGTACTTCATGTGGCAGGGCAAGAACGAGGGCGCGAAGCTCTCGAATGGCATGCCGATGCCCAAGCACGCGTTGTGCATCTACGACGACTTGTCCAAGCAGGCCGTGGCGTATCGCCAGCTCTCGCTGCTGCTGCGTCGTCCGCCCGGCCGCGAGGCATACCCCGGCGACGTGTTCTATCTGCACAGCCGCCTGCTGGAGCGTGCCACCAAGCTCTCCAAGGAAAACGGCGGCGGCTCGCTCACCGCGCTGCCGATCATCGAGACCCAGGAAGGCGACGTCTCGGCGTACATCCCGACCAACGTGATCTCGATCACCGACGGCCAGATTTATCTCGAGCCCGAACTCTTCTTCGCCGGTGTGCGCCCCGCCATCAACGTGGGTATTTCGGTCAGCCGCGTGGGTGGCAACGCCCAGATTAAGGCCATGAAGCAGATCGCCGGCTCTCTGCGACTGGACCTGGCGGCCTATCGCGAGCTCGAAGCGTTCGCCCAGCTCGGTACGGAACTGGACAAGGCCACGCAGAAGCAGCTGGATCGCGGCGCTCGGATGGTCGAGCTGCTCAAGCAGCCGCAGTACGTCCCGATGCCCGTGATCGATCAGGTCCTGTCCATCTTCGCCGCCAGCAAGGGCTTCATGGACGAAGTGGACACCAAGGATGTTCCCGCCTTTGAAAAGGGCCTGCTCAACTACTTCAGCAGCACCGGCAAGGCCGTGCGCGACGAGCTGCTCACCAAGCGGGCGATCGACAAGGACATGGAGAAGAAGCTCATGGACGGCTGCAGCGCGTTCAAGGGATCGTTCAAGGCCAAGTGATCCGCTGCCGGGAAATACAAAGTATCAACTCACAGGCCCCGCCGATCGTCGGCGGGGCCTGTTGCTTTTCGGACGTGCGACGTGAGGACGACTCGGCCAGCGTTGGCCAAGAGGTCGCATGCTCCAAAGCACCGGTTTCCGGGCGATTCAGATGGTTCATGGCACGCAACGAATCCGGAGGTACATGAACGCCGTACCAATCTGCGGCTCGTTCCGGGCCGATCGGTTGGACAAGGTCATTCTGCGCGCACACTACCCTCGCGAGTCTTGCGGGGTGTTCAGGGTTTTTGCTCATGGGTCATGACAGGCATGTGTCATTTGTTGGGCTGTTCGCGTGGCTGCTCGCCGCGTGCGCGGCGGTTCCTGCGCTCGGCCAGACCACCGCGACGCGCAACCCGGATCGCGACAACACGCTATACCAGCTTTCCAGCGGCGTCATCAGCAACGGACAGGGGACGGACCTCTTCGCGGGTCGGACCAATCAGAGTTCGGATTCCATCCGACGCGCGCTGTTGCACTTTGATGTCAGCACAATTCCCGCGGGCTCGACGGTGACGGCGGTCACGCTGAGGATGCGGTTGAACCGAGCCGCGGCGGGTGGCACCGCGCCGGTGGCGTTGCATCGCGCCCTCTCCGCATGGGGCGAAGGCGCGAGCCTCGATACCAGCAGCACGGGGCAGGGAACGATCGCCGAGCCGGGCGACGCAACTTGGCTGCACACCTTCTACGACAACCAGTTCTGGACCACGCCCGGGGGGGACTTTGTTTCCACCGCGAGCGCGACTACATCTGTCACATCATCCACCGGAACCAACTTCACATGGTCTGGCGCTGGGATGGTCACGGATGTGCAGGGATGGGTGAACGCGCCCGCGAGCAATCGCGGCTGGGTGGTGCGCGGCGATGAGACACGCTCGCAGACCGCCAAGCGATTCGACTCGCGCCATGTCACAACTGTCGCGAACCGTCCGTTGCTGACGATCACCTACACGCTTCCAGCCGGCGCGTTCGGGGCGTGCTGCACCATCACCGCCTCCTGCTCGATCGCCACGCCAGCGGCGTGCGCGACGCAATCTGGCGCATATCAGGGTGATTCAACGGTTTGCACGCCCAGCCCGTGTCCGCTGCCACAGGGATGCTGCGATTCCGGCGGCGTCTGCACGCTGGTTCCCGCGCCGGTCTGTGTCGCGGGTGGGGGAGTGGCGCAGGGCGCTTCGACGACCTGCACACCCACTCCATGCCCGCCGCCATCGGGCGCGTGCTGCTCCTCGGGCGCGTGCGCCGTGGCCACGCCCTCGGCCTGCTCCACATCCGGCGGTGCGTATATGGGGAACAGTGTCGCGTGTACGGCCGCGCTGTGCGGATCAAACGCCGTCACGCTCTCGGCGACACACGACAACACCATGTACGAATCCTCGACTGGCAACCTGAGCAATGGCTCCGGGCAAGTCATGTTTGCAGGATTGAACTCCGGTTCGTTGCTGCGCCGCGGGCTGGTGGGCTTCAACATCTCAAGCATTCCGAGCAACGCCACCATCGTGGATGCGCGGCTGCGGCTCACCATGCGGTACATCCCTGCTGGCGAAACCGGCACGCGCACATACACACTGACCCGCACGCTGGCCGATTGGGGCGAGGGACCCTCGGATGCCACCGGAGATGAGTCTGGCGGTGCGGCCCCTGCGCTCGCGGACGCCACCTGGATTCACCGGCTGTATAACACCAAGCTCTGGGCCGCGCCCGGCGGTGATTTTTCGGGAACGCAATCCGCGACTGCGAGCGTTCCGACTGCACTGAACGCAACACTTGAATGGTCCGGTGCCGGGCTGGTCTCGGATGTGCAGGGATGGATCGCCGCGCCTGCGACCAACTTTGGATGGGTGATCCGTGGGGAAGAAGGCACTGCCAACTCGGTACGCGGCTTTGATTGTCGCACCGGCGTATCGCCGCCGCAGCTCGTGGTGTCGTACACGCAGCCAATCTCTGCCGGCGCGTGCTGCTCGCCCGTTTTGGGCTCGTGCGCGATCACTTCGCCCGCGGCGTGCACCGCGGCAGGAAACACCTATCAATCCAATGGCTCGGTCTGCACACCCAACCCATGCCCGCAGCCAACCGGTGCGTGTTGCCAGCCAAGCGGGCTGTGCTCCGTGATGGTCATCGGTGCGTGCCCGACCAGCGGTGGGACGTATCAAGGCACGAATGTCGCATGCGCCAGCGTCACATGTCCGATTCTGCTCACGCCGTTCGTGGATGCGCTCCCCGTTCCCGCGATCGCTACGCCGACGTCTGGTGTCGCGGGCAGCGCGGCCCACTATGACATTCATATGGTCGAGGTCTCGCGCAAGCTGCATCGTGACCTGCCAACCACAATCGTGTGGGGGTATGAGGGGCAATATCCCGGACCCACCATCGAGGCGCGGCGCGATCAGCCGGTCACCGTCTCCTGGATCAACAATCTGCGTGATATCACCACCGGGCAACTGCGCACGTCGCACACGCTTGCCGTGGACACGTGCTTGCACGGCCCGGATATCACGGGTTCTGTGCCGCGCACGGTGGTGCACCTGCACGGGCTTCGCGTCGCCACCGACAGCGACGGCGATCCGGATGCGCATTTCCCGCCTGGCTCGCAGTCTCCGCTCTACCACTATCCCAACATCCAGCAGGCGGCGACGCTCTGGTATCACGACCACGCGCTCGGCCTGACACGCCTGAATGTCTACATGGGGCTTGCCGGCTTCTATCTCATTCGTGACGCGGCAGAGGAATCGCTCAATCTGCCGCGTGGCGAGTACGAGATTCCGCTGATCATCCAGGATCGATCGTTCAACCCCGACGGCTCGCTGAAGTATCCGGCGACATGGCAGGATCAGTTCGCTGGCGACTTTGTGCTGGTCAACGGCAAGGTGTGGCCGTATCTGAACGTGAAGCAGGGCAAGTATCGCTTCCGCCTCGTCAACGGCAGCGGCACCCGCGTGTATACGCTTTCCCTCTCCAACGGGGCTGTGTTCCAACAGATCGGCTCGGATCAGGGCTTGCTCGGCGCTCCGGTGTCGATCTCACAGTTGCAGATCGCCCCCGGCGAGCGGGCGGACGTGGTCATCGACTTCGCCTCGTATGCGCCGGGCACGGAGATCATTCTCAGCAATAGTGCGGTGGTGCCCCTGCCGGGCGGTCCGGCATCCACGGTGGTGCCAAACGTGATGAAGTTTGTTGTCGGCACGCAGCCGGGGTTCACGCAGGCGATTTCGGCAGCGCTGGTGAGCGGCGGTGTGCCACGCACGCCGGAGTCCGAAGCGATTCTGACTCGACCCTTCGAGCTCATGCCCGTGCAGGACACGACCTGTCCTCAGCACGGGGGCAAGTGGCTCATCAACGGGCTGATGTGGGACGACATCACCGAGTTCCCGCGCGTCGGTACGACGGAGATCTGGTCGTGGATCAACCGCTCGCCGGACATCCATGCGATGCACGTGCACCTCGTGCAGTTCCAGGTGCTGGATCGGCAGAACTTCTCCATCGTGGGCGGCGTGCTGCTCACGAGCGGGCAACGCATTCCGCCGGAACCGGGCGAGGCGGGATGGAAGGACACCGTACAAACGCACCCGGGGCAGATCACCCGCGTTATCCAGCGCTTCACCGATTTCTCCGGCCTCTTCCCTTATCACTGCCACATCCTCGAGCATGAGGATCACGAGATGATGCGCCAGTACAACCTGCTCTGTACCGCGCCAAGCATCAGCACCCAGCCAAGCGGGCGGCTCACCTGTGAGGGCGCGACTGTGCTCACCAGCGTCGCTGCGACGGGTGATGTGCTGAAATATCAGTGGCGGAAGAATGGCGTCGCGCTCATCGATGGTGCCACACCATCGGGCGCGGTGATTTCCGGTGCGGCCTCGTCCTCGCTCTCAATCGCCAACGGTGCGGTTGCCGACTCCGGCAGCTTGGAATGTCTCATCACCAATCCCTGCGGCCAAGCCACCACCGCGGCGGCGTTCGTCCGATTCTGCGCCGGCGACTTCAACTGCTCCGGCACCATCAATATCCTGGATATCTTCGACTACCTCGCCAGATTTTTCGCGCTTGACCCCCGAGCGGATACGAATCGCTCGGGACAGATCACGGTTCAGGACATCTTTGATTTTCTCTCGGCATGGTTTGCCGGATGTTGACCCCCGCTACGGCGGCCAGTGCTGGCCAATCTACGCATGATTCCAACGGGTTTTCCGCAGTTCTCGGACGCACTGCCACGCACTTGCTTGAACTTCGGAACCAGTCATGATTGTTGGACGGATGTACTTGGTTCGCGCGGGTCGATGTCGGCATTCGCGGCATAGTGCTCTCGCTCCCCGTTCGATTTCTCTGCCCTGATTCAGCTCCTGTAGGAATAGCCAATGCTCAGCAATCTCAGCGTCTACCGGCTCATCGGGCCGGCAGTGGTTTGTTCAATCATCTCGGTCTGCGGGTCTTCGCGCGGTGCGAGCATACCCGTGGTTGCGGTGCCCGATCGGGCATGCGCCATTTCCACCGAGGCCGATGCGCCTGTGTTGCCATCCGATCGACGCTCGTCCTCAATGACGAGAATGATGTCGGTGATCGAGATCGAGCGGCTCTCCAAGGCGCGCGGCCTCGCGATGTGCTTTGTGGGCAACCCGACGCAGGCGCAGCTGAACGAGATCATCTCCCGCTACAACGCCCTGCCCCCGACGCTGGACGGAAATCTGCCCCGATACTTCGTGGATACAACCGTCTGGTCGGGAAACGGCACGGTTGTGGCTGGCGGCTCTGGGCGTGCGATCCGGGCGAATCTGACATATTCATTTCCCAACGACGGCACGACGTGGGGCAGTGGCACGACGGCTCCGAACAATCTCACCGCGACTCTCAACACCTTGCTCGGCGCGGGCAACTTTGATCGCGGTCGCGAGTACATCCGCCAGGCGCTCGCTTCTTGGCGGCGCTTCAACGGCCTGACCTACACGGAAGTCGCCGACGACAATATCGGATTTACGCAGTCCACCTCCCACTCCACCTTGCGAGGTGATATCCGCATCGGTTGTATCCCGCAGGGCACCGCATCCGGCGTGCTCGCGTACAACTTCTTCCCCAACGGCGGGTCAGACATGACCATCAACTCCGACCAGTTCGGCACCGGCACGATGGGCGGGCCAGGCAGCAACTATCGCTACCTGCGAAATGTTGTTTCGCACGAGCACGGTCACGGCCTCGCGTTCATCCACTCGGTTCCCTGCGATCAGACCAAGCTTATGGAGCCCTTCGCCGGCACCGCGTTCGATGCCGTGCAGATCGACGAGATTCGCGGCGCGGCCCGCAACTACGGCGACAAATACGCCGGCAACAACTCTGGCGCCGCCGCCGTCGATTTCGGCAACCTCACGACTCCGATCGCGCGGTCCATCATTGAGAAGAACCTCTCCACCAACGGTGTCTCCGGCTTCAACGCTTCCGGCGAGGACTGGTTCAAGTTCACCATCGACTCCGCCCAGAACGTCGTCATCACCGCCACCCCCACGGGTGGCACATATACCGAAGGCCAGCAATCCAGCGGCTGCTCGGGCACAACCGCCCCCGTCGCCGCAGTCAGCGCGGGAAACCTCGCTGTTGAGCTTCGCAACGGTGCGAACGGGGCGACGGTGATCCAGTCCGCGAGCTCCGCCGTCGCCGGCTCCACAGAGACTGTCACCGCGAACGCTCTGGCAGCGGGAACGTATTGGGTGCGTGTCATGGACGCGGGTCCGAACACAGCCGCCAACCAGTTTGTGCAGACCTATGACATGACCGTTCGCATCGGCACCTCCAAGGCCGGCCCGGTTGCCATCGCCGGTCTGAACAAGCGCGTGGCTGCCAACACCAACTGCTTCTTCATGGGCAACATCAACTCCTATTCGCAGGATGGAGCGAGCATATCGAGTTATGCCTGGGATCTGGACGGGGACGGCGCCTTCGGTGGGACGTTTGATTCCACCGCAGCGCAGCCCGCGGCCAAGCAGTATGTCTCCAATGGCACCTATCCGATCAAGCTGCGCATCACCGACAGCAACGGGTTGCAGAGCACCGACACCATCAATCTGGTCGTCTTTGGCGCAACCGCTTCGATTACAGGCGTCACTCCCGGCTTCTCGGGCTCGAATCAGGTGGTCCCCGTCACCATCACTGGCGTGAACCTCAAGGGCGTCACCAGCGCTTCGCAGATCACGCTCTCGGGGAGCAGCGTCACCGTCACTGGAACTCCGGTGGTCAACGCCTTGGGCACCCAGATCACCGGGCTGGTCTTCAACGTCTCCGCCGGCGCGGCGGGTGGTCTGTACAACATCAACGTGACCAACTCTGATGGTTCGGGATCCGCAACTGGCAATGCCACCGGAACCGGCCTCTTCAACATCACCGCCAACTGCGTCGCCCCGCAGATCACCCAGCAGCCCGTCGCGGGCAGCGTGTGTTCGGGTGGCTCGTTCTCATTCACCGTGCAGGCTACCGGTTCAGCTCCGACCTATCAGTGGAAGCGGAACACCGTCAACATCAGCGGCGCGACCTCCCCAACTTACACCATCAACTCCGCAACCTCCGGTGATGCCGGAACCTACACCTGCGTTGTCGCCAACGGCTGCGGCTCGCTCACCACCAATCCCGTTGATCTGACCTTCGGGCAGATCATCATCACCGTCCAGCCCACTCCGTTCACCACCGTCTGCCCCGGGGCATCGGTCGTCTACACCGTGGTCTCCAGCGGTGTCTCCAACTTCCAGTGGCAGCACAATGGCGAGGACATGCCCGGCGAGACCAGTTCCACGCTCACCATCAATCCGGTCACCGATCTGGACGCGGGCTCGTACACCTGCATCGTCACCAGCCCCTGCCAGACGCGTTTCTCCAACAATGCCAATCTCACCGTTCGCGTAGCGACTGCGGTGACCTCACAGCCCTCGCCCATCTCCGTCTGTGCCGGGTCGCCCGCGACATTCTCCTTCACATCCGTTGGCACGGGGCGCACCTATCAGTGGCGCAAGGGCGGCGTGAACATCCCCTCCGCCACCTCCGCGTCCTACACGATTCCAGTGACCGCAGCTTCTGACTCTGATACATACGACTGCGTGGTCACTGGCACCTGCGGCTCCGACACCACCGCGCCAGCCGCGCTGAGCGTCTGCGACGCGGTCTCGATCACTGCACAGCCAGCCAGTGTCCTCGTCTGCCCGACGGGCACCGCGACTCTCTCGGTCACAGCCACCGGCGGCTTCCTCAACTACCAGTGGCGCAAGGCAACGGTCGCGATTCCTGGCGCAACCGGCAGCTCCTTGCTCATCAGCCCCGTCACGGCCGCCGATCTGGCCAGCTACGACTGCGTTGTGAGCAACTGCTGCCAGAGCATTCCTTCCAACCCCGCGACCGTCGGTCGGTGCATCGCCGACTTCAACTGCTCCGGAGCCGTCAGCGTTCAGGACATCTTCGATTTCCTCGCGGCGTGGTTTGCCGGAACACCGTCCGCCGACATCAACGGCGGCGGCATCGGCGTGCAAGACATCTTCGACTTCCTCTCTGCATGGTTCACCGGCTGTTGATCTCAGCAGCTCGTAGCCGCGAATCGCCGGGACACATTCAGGATTCCTTCCCACGCCCCGGAGCACCACTCCGGGGCGTTTTTTTCTGAACCCTGGCAAGATTCCATGGGCTGAGCAAAGCTTCATGGCCCGCGCTCGCCGCTGTGCCATACTTCCTCAACATGTCCGCATTTCCTGCCGATTCCTTGGTTCCACCATTGATTCAACAGAAAGCTCCCTCCATGTCGTCACTCCTCGCGAGCCAGATCCGAGTCGCTCTGGGCGCACTTTCGGTGCTAGGTGCTGCCGCCGCCGCGCACGCGCAGTTCAATCTCACGTCGTTTCCCAACGCGACAGGACTGAACGTCGTTGGCAACGCCGCCGTGGTCGCCGGGACCACCAACCGGCTTCGCGTGACTACCAACGCCGCCAATCAGATCGGGGCCGCGTGGTATTCCACGCCGCAGGTCGTTGCACAGGGTTTCACCACCACGTTCCAGTTCCAGATCACCAATCCCAGCGGCAACGCCCCCAATGGCGGCGATGGCTTCGCGTTCCTCATTCAGAACTCCTCAGCAACTGCAATCGGCAGCAACGGCGGCGGCTGCACCATCGGCTATGACGGCATCCCCAACAGCGTCGCGATCGAGTTTGATACCTATCAAACCGGCGGCGCGTGCGTTGGTGCCGGCAATGTGAGCGATCCCAACGGCAACCACATCAGTGTTCACACGCTGGGAACCGCCCCCAACAGCGTCAAAGAGTCCGCGTCCATCGGCATCTCTTCTCCCGCCGCGAGCATGGAGACCGGTGCCACCCACACCGTGCAGATCGTGTACCTCCCGGGCACGCTGAAGGTCTACTACGACGATCTGGTCAATCCAGCGATCACCGCGCCGCTCAATCTGTCCACCACGCTCAACCTCACCGACGGCCTCTCCGCGTGGATCGGTTTCACCGCCGCCACTGGCGGTGCGTACGAGCGCCACGACATCCTGAACTGGTCGTGCTCGTCGTTTCCCAGCGCAAATCCCGTTGCCAATGGCAACGTGGTTCCCAATCCGATCACCGCCGCCACCCCCGGAATCGTCCGCGTGCTCGTCACGCCCAGCACCGCACTGCCCAACACCATCACGACTGTGACCGTGAACGGCTCCTCCGTCGGCCTCGCTTCTTCGATTGCGCTCAACGACGCCGGCACCGGCGGTGATGCGATTGCTGGCGACCACATCTGGAGCGCATCTCTCACCCTTCCTTTCGCCACACCCGCGGGTTCTCACAATCTTCCGTTCGTGGTCACGGATGTGCAATCCCGCACCGCCACCGGCAGCATTACGTTCGCCTCCACCGCGCCCAATCCCGGCGACGATCGCCGCCCGCTTGTCCCCCAGATTACCGAGCCGGGTGTCGAGGGCCAGATCATCAATGCCTCTGATCTGCACATGGTCACAGCGAACATGGTCAGCCCCGTGAGTGCAGAGCATCTCTGCTCGGACTGGGAAATCTACAAGACTGGCGGCGGCGTGGGCGGCGCGGACATTCGCGTCTGGTCCGACACCTGCGTCTCCATCGGCTCTCTCAAGGTTCACATCCACCTTGGCGACGGCACGTTTGAGGGCCCCTATGCCGGGCGCACCACACTCGAGTACGACACGTCATATTCCTACCGCGTTCGCCATCGTGATGACTCCGGCGATCCCCTCAGCGAGTACAGCTCCTGGGCCACCCGGCGATTCGCTTCGGCTCCTCCCACGCAGATTTTCCCGTTGGAGGCCAACGACTTTGTCGCAGCGCCGATTCCCACATGGCGGCTGGATAGTGGCGGCACCGTGGTCCTTCCGACCGGCGCATCCTTGGTGCTCGGCTCCGCAGCGAGTGATCTGCTGCTCCGGGTGGACGGCACCGCGTCCGGCAACGGCATCACCAACCCGGCTGAACTTGCCACCCATGTGCCCGTCCGCATCGCCATCAGCGGCGGCCCCTCCGGGCTTTCCATCGGCACGTCCATTGTCAGCGTTGTTGATCACGAGTGCATCCGCCACGATCTCTATCTGCCCGCGCTCACGCTGGCAGCCAATGCGACCACGTATTTCTGGGTGTCCTCCAGCGGCGGCACCTACACCGCCACCGCCGCGCAAGCGGCCCCTGTTTTCACCACGATTGCACGTTCCACCCTCTCTCCGTGGGAGATCCGCCAGCCCGGCTTTGTTGTCGAGCAGTTTGCCTCGGGCTTCCAGCTTCCGGTCAATATCGCATTCGTTCCCAATCCCGGCCCCGGCCCCACGGACGTGTTCTTCTACGTCACCGAGTTGTACGGCCAGATCATGGCAGTGACTCGCAACGGCACTGTCAGCGTGTACGCGGGCAATCTGCTTAACTATCCGCCCACGGGTGTCTTTCCCGGCTCTGGCGAAAGCGGCGTCGCGGGCATCTGCGTCGAGCCAGTCACCGGAGATCTCTTTGTAACCATGCTCTACGCCGTCACCACCGGCAACCCAAACGTCCTGCGCCCCAAAATCGTTCGCATGCATTCCAACGACGGCGGTCGAACGCTCGCCACGCAGACCACACTTGTCACCTTTCCCAACGAGCCGCAGGGCCAGTCGCACCAAATCTCCAATATCACCATCGGTCCGGACAACAAGCTGTACGTTCACATGGGCGATGGGTTTGATCAGACCAAGGGTCAGGACCTCACCTCCGCTCGAGGCAAAATCCTGCGGCTCAACTTCGACGGAACATCGCCCACCGACAATCCCTTCTACAACGCCGCGGATGGCCTGACCCCCCGCGACCAGGTCTGGCTCTACGGCATCCGGAACCCCTTCGGCGGCGGCTGGCGTGCCAGCGATCAGAAACACTTCACCATCGAGAACGGCCCCAGCAACGACCGCATCTTTATGGGTGTTGCCGGTCGCAACTACCTGTATGACGGCTCGGACGCGAGCATGAACAACTTCAACGCGCTCGCGATCTCGAACGCGCCGCTGGCTGCGGTTTGGTACCCCGCGCACGGTCCGGTGAACATCGCCTTCACGCAGACCGCGACTTTCAGCGGCAGCGGTTTCCCGCCCTCGAAGATGGACCACGGGTTTGTGACCGAGTCCGGCCCGACCTACGCACAAGGTGCGCAGTCGCTCGGCAAACGCATCAGCGAGTTCGTCTTCGCCGCCAACACCGGTGCGCTCGTGTCCGGCCCGGTGCCGCTTGTGGAATACACCGGCTCCGGTTTCGCCAGTTGCGTGGGCATCGCTGCCGGTCCGGACGGCTTGTACTTCTCCGAGCTCTACAAAGACCTCAACGCGGCCAATCCCACGGTGCGCGGAGCCAACATCCTCCGCGTTCGCTACGTCGGCGTCAGTGGCACCTGTCCGAGTTGCCCCGCCGACTTCAACGGCGCCAACGGACTGGAAGTCTCGGACATCTTCAACTTCCTCGGTGCGTGGTTCTCCGGCGATCCTCGTGCCGACTTCAACGGTCTCAATGGCATCAACGTTCAGGACATCTTCGACTTCCTCAGCGCGTGGTTCGCTGGCTGTTGAGTTGCTCGCTGGAAGTGTGCGAGTCGTCGGGCGATTTCCCTGCACCTCCAAGATGCGGAGTCAGCGCATCCCGATTGCAGACCACTCGCGTCAACCCGCGATTTGTGCTATCTCCTGATCTCTGCGGAAATCAGAGACTTGCAGCGCCGGCCGATTCACGCTGGTTTTCCCCGAGTTGAATCGTGCTTGCAGAGATCCGGTATTTCCGCAAGGGTCCGTAAATAAAAACACACTCATGCGGCTGGTGCGAATCGCCCCGGCCGCACCTGTATGAAGCAAAGCTTAGTGAAAAGCGGCACATGTGGCAGCCGATTGCAATATCGCCTCGACAACGGATTCGAGGCATGGTACACGTTAGGAATGCGGCCACCAGCGCCATGTCATCGGCACGGACGCCGGTGGAACGTTTTCAGCACTCAGAAACGGCACGCGGGCCACACATTCGCCCGCGACACACACACGACGGAACGCACAGAGGAGCAGACACGTGATTCGGAAGCATCAGACGATTCGTTTCGGAGGACTTGCCGCCCTGACAGCACTCGCGCTGTCGGGCGTTGCGTCGGCCCAGCCCGACTTCCAGATTCCCCTGAACTACAACTGGCACGGCATGCCCAGAACCAACGAGGGGCTGTACAGCGTCTCCTCGGCAAACTCGGATGTCGCCACGAACCAGTACCGCTCCATGGCGGATCGAGGATTTATCTTCGATCTCACCGATCCAAACTGCCTTGGCTCGCTCCCCATGGTGGGCGCGACGGGCTTCCCGTACGCACTGTTCAACTCGCTGGGGTACTCTAACACCACCGCCGCGAACGCCGCCGCGAACAACCTCGACGCCGTGATGCTCGCCAACCGCGTGCTGAACGGCACACCCGAGTTCTTCGCGAATCAAACGACCCAGCCCGGCCCGTTCCCCGTCTGGGCTCCCGCCGCGCAGGTCTCCTCGGCCGTGTCGAGCGCCGGTTTGATCGCGACTAGCCCCGGCCTTGTCACCGTGACGACGACCACCGCTCACGGCTTCCGCGCCGGTGATACCGTCCAGATGGGAGGCGCAAACCCCTCCGTCGCGGCCAACGTCTTCACAACCGCTCACCCATTCAACGGCTCGTACACCATCGCCAGCGTTCCGGATGCGACGCACTTCTTGTACGCCGACCCGACGGGCAACGTCGCCGCGGCCGCGCAGCGGTTCGTGAACAACATCCCCGCCTCGGGCCTCTCCGTGGCCGCGGGTGTTGCGACCGTAACCACGAACGCCGCACACGGCCTCGCCGTCGGCCAGTCGGTCACGATCTCCGGCGTCTCGCCGGTTGGATACAACGGCACCTACGCGATCGTCGCTACGCCGTCCGCCACCACGTTTACATTCAACACCGCGACCACCGGCGCCTCCTCGGCCGCGATGTTGCTGAACAACATCACAACCATCAGCGCGCTGACGGCGAATACCAAAACCGTCACCGCCACCACCGGCACCACCGCCCACGGCCTCTCCTCGGGCGCTTCTGTCGCGATCACCGGAGCCAGCATCCCCGCCTACAACGGCACCTACACCGTCACCGTTCCCTCAGCCACCGTCTCCTCGATTGTCAGCACCACCACCACCGCAACCGCGACCACCTCCGCCGCTCACCCGTTCACCAGCGGCCAGGCGATCACAATCACCGGTGCGAGCGTTGCCAACCACAACGTCGCTAGTGCGACCATCACGGTTCCGACGGCTTCCGTCTCCTACCTCAGTGGCAACGGCTCGATCGTCACCGCAACCACACTCGCCAACGCCTTCGTGAACGGTCAGCTCGTCACGATCTCAGGCGCATTCCCCGCCGGCTACAACGGCACCTACACGATCACGGTCACGGACAGCACGCACTTCACCTATTCCAACTCCACGACTGGCACACTGATCGGCACGCCCCTGGCGACATCCGCCAACGTCTTCACCTATCCGATCACGTCCGCCGCTGGCACCTCCACCGGCCCGATTCCCGCCAGCACGCCATTCGTGTTCACCTACGGACTTGTCAACCAGGG
Organism: Phycisphaerales bacterium; assembly: GCA_046593245.1. Taxonomy (GTDB): domain Bacteria; phylum Planctomycetota; class Phycisphaerae; order Phycisphaerales; family UBA1924; genus UBA4658. The sequence goes on along the minus strand of JBKJOD010000211.1, from coordinate 4,066 downwards.
CGCTATGACCGTGCGTCCCGCCGCGAACTTTGCTGGCCCCGGCTTCGCACTCGCGTCGTTGCAGGGCAACGGCTCCGCGGTGACCGGCTCCACCGGCAGCGTCGCTCACAACATGGTCGTTGGCCAGAGCATCACCATCGCCAACGTCAACCCCGCCTCATACAACGGCACGTTCACGATCACCGCCGTTCCCACCACCACCAGCTTCACCTACGCAGACACCAACACTGCGGCCACCACCGGCACCTATATCGGCTGCGGCACTTTGGACCGGGCGTCCTCCGATCAGGTCACCACGCTCTCCACGCCCCTGACCGTCACCGGCAACAGCCAGCTCGGCGTGCTGTACATCGGCAGCAACTCGGGCGGCCAGTTTGACACAGTCCTGACCTTTGGCAGTGGCCCCTCCGCCATCAACTGGACGGCTCGCTTCTCCGCCCCCGACTGGTGCGGCAACGCGGGCGACTCGGCCATTGTCGCCGGTCAGCCCGTGGTCTCGCAGACACGACTGGCTCACCCGATTTCGGCTCTGGTGTTCTCCCTCTCCGGTGATGGCGCGACCGTCACCGCCGAAACCGCCGTCGGCCACGGCTTTGTCGCTGGCAACTCCGTCACCATCTCCGGCGACACCGGGGCCGGTTACAACGGCACCGTGACCGTCGCATCCGTCGGCAGCTCCACATCCAACATGGTTGCCAACACCGGCCTGATCGGAAACGGCTCCACCGTTACTGCCACGACCTCCGCTGCGCACGCGTTCGCCGCGGGCCAGCAGGTCTTCATCTCGGGGGCAACGCCCGCAACCCTCAACGGCATCTACACGATCACCTCGGTTCCCGACACCACGCACTTCACATACGCCAACAGCACCAACGCTTCCTCGACGTCGGCCTCCACGGCCCTGCGTTCGTTCTTCACCTACTCCGCTCCCACCACCGGGGCCTCCGCCGGAACCATCTGGGGCATCAACGTTGCCTCGGTGTACACCTCCTTCCGAGGCCATGAGTTCGGCGACTCCGCCGCGCTCCGCGCGATGCTCACCCCCGCCGCGTCCGGTTGCCCGAACCTGCGGCTCACCGAGGGCGTGATGGCACTCCCCGGCAGCGTCGCTGGCATGCAGCTCACGAAAATCACCTTCAAGAACGCCACTTGGAACAACTCGGTCACCATGTCCGCCCTGTCCGGAAACGGCACCTTTGCCACGGGCACCGTCGCTTCAACCGCCGGCTACATCCCCGGTCAGGTCATCAACATCCGCGGCGTGGCTCCCGCCGTCTACAACGGCACGTACACGATCGCCAGCGTTCCCAACGGCACCACCTTCACGTTCGCTACTCCAGCAACCGGCGCCGTGACGACTCAGGGTTCGATCGACCGCAACGGCGGCGGCCGCTCCTGGTCTATCCACGCCGCGACGCTCCGCAACAACGCCGCGCAGCCCGTCAACAACACCCCCGCTAACGCGACCGTCGCCAACGCCGGACTCGGCGCGGCGGGCGATAACCCCGGCACCGTGCAAACCGCCTTCGATGGCTTCACCACCGCCACCGGCGGCGGAGCCGACTACTACGGCGTCTGGTACTCCTACACCGCCACCGGCGCAACGCCCCACCTGGTTGAGGCCCGCACCTGCCTGGACGGTCAGAATGTCACGCTCACCCCCGAGCCGCTCAAGACCGGCATCACCGGCGTGCGCACGGTTGCCCAAGCCAACGCCACCCCCGTCCTCCCCTTGGACACCACCATCGCCGTGTACGGCGGCACCGCTGCCAGTCCGACATTTATCGCCGGCAACGACGATGGTTGCAGCGTCTCCTCTCGCGTGCAGTGGCTCGCCACTCCCGGTGTGACGTACCGCGTCCGCGTCGCCAGCAAGGTCCCCGTTGGCGGCACCGGTGCTCAGTTCATCATGCACATTGATGATCCGATCCACACCGACCTCACGATGCCTCTTCAGTACAACTGGAACGGCATCTGCCACGGCACCTCCGCCGTCGCCGGACCCAACTTCTTCTCCGAGCAGTGTGTGCTGGTTCCCCAGCTCCACGAGAATCGCTCTGACCAGAACGGCTATCGCAGCATCTCCGACCGTGGCCTGCTCTTTGACCCCAACGGCACCACGCAGAACGCCTTTAACTTCGGCGGCACCATCGGCTACCAAGGCATCCAGTACCAGGTCTACAACACCGCGCTGCAATCCGACGTGGTCCACCTCGGCAATCGCACCTCCAAGCCCAACGCGGCCAATCCCATCTGGATGCCCAGCGCCACCACTTGGGCGGATCCGACCGTGACCAACGCCACCACCTCGCCTTCAAACGGCGTCCTTCCCCTCTGGCTCCCCGGCGATTACACCACCGGCACGCCCACCTACGACCACACCACGACTACTTCCAGCGTGACCGGCTTGAACGCGACCTTCGGTGATAACACCAAGATCGGGTTCATCTACCACATGACCAACATCGACACGCCACCCAGCATCGGCAGCTTCAACGTCACGCTCACCTTTGCGGATTCCAGCAGCATCGTCACCACCCTCCAAGCCACCGACTGGTACGGCGGCCAGGGCAACGCTCCGCCATTCAACCAGACTCTTCCCGCCGCGCCGCTCACCGGCGTTGAGTCCCACCGCATCCTCGGCATCTACAACGCCGTGCAGAACTGGGATCGTGGCGACACCGCTACCAACGACCCGCTGAAGGTCGTCGAGTCCGTCATCTCCACGAACTCACTGCTCGCCCTCGGATTCGATCCCCGTGGCCGCGGCATCCTCACCTCGCTCACATTCAGCGGCATCTCCTCCACCAACGCCTCGTCCAACGTCTCCATCTTTGCCGCCACGATGCGCGATCCCGCATCCTTCAACCTCAACTTCCCCCCCAGCGGCACCGGCACCGTCAACCCCAACATGCTCACCGTCGGCGCAAGCGGACGCATGACGGTCTCCGTCTCCCGCGGCAGCGGCTCGCCCAACAACATCACCTCCGTGACGGTCGACGCCTCTGCGCTGGGCCTCTCCCCGACGTTCGCTCTGAACGACTCGGGCATCAACGGCGACCTGATCGCCAACAATAACGTCTGGAGCGCCAACGTCGGCTTCCCCGTCAACGCATCGCCCGGCGCGTTCTCGCTTCCTTTCACCCTCACGGACGCCCAGGCGCGTACGGCTACCGGGAACATCATCTTCACGCTGGTCGGCCCCACCGGCTCGGCAACCCCGAACCCCGTCAACGCCGGTGTCAGCACCCTCGTTCGCGTCGTCCTCTCGCCCACTACGGGCGGTCCGGCGGACATCTCCGCTGTCACCCTCGATGGCACTCAGATCGGTCTCGCGTCCAATATCGCCCTCAATGACAGCGCCCTCAACGGCGATGCTACTAATCACGACGGCATCTGGAGCCGCACCATCACGGTGCCCGCCAATGCCATCGGCCAAACGGTCTCTCTGCCCGTCACCGTGACCGATGTTTCCGCTCGCACTGGCACCGGAAGCGTCTCGCTCACCGTCATCGGCCCCCCGGCCTCGACGGACCTCGGCACCCTCGCGATGGGTCCGACCGCCTTCAATGGCACCATCGATAGCGCGGGTCAGGTCAAGTGGATCAAGTTCACAACCACCGCACCTATTGATGCTTCCCTCTTCTCCTTCCTTGACATTGATACGGAGGGCTCCATTCTCGCCCCCACCAACGACATTGAGATCGGCCTCTACGACTCGCTCGGCAATCTTGTCGCCACCGACGACGACAGCGGCAGCTTGCTCATGGCCCAACTCACTTGGGGTGCCTCCTGCCCGCCGCGCCCGGCTGTTGGTGATGGCCTCACCTATAACGGTCGCAACGGCGTCCTCCCCGCTGGCACCTACTACCTCGCATATGCCGGGTTCAACTCCGTGTTCAACGCCACCGGCTGGAGCGTGACCGATCCTTCCGTCAACGTCGGTTCGGTTACTATTAACTTCAACAAGGGCATGACTGCCGGCGGCGGCGGCACCCCCGCTTCCACCAACCTGGGCAACATCGCCGCGACCTCTACTCCCACCACACTCGCCGGCAACGGTTCC
>JBKJOD010000386.1:0-15903 GCA_046593245.1 Phycisphaerales bacterium | reverse complement strand
TTATTCGCACGCCTGACGCAACGGAGTCGCGTCGTGTCTCTCCCCCCCACTGCTGATTCGCGGGCATCGAGGCCCGGCGGCTCGGCTGACCTCAGCGATGTGCAGCAGACGACGGCCGCGGGTGCGGGCGGTGGTGTAGCGTCTGCGGCGAGCGTGGATGCCGAGAAACGCGGCGTGTGGAACGGGGTGCTCCGGCATCGGCACTTCCGGAACATTCTGTTCGCGCAGGTCTTCTCGAACATCGGGACGTGGACGGAGATGTTCGCTATCCAGATGTTTGTGGCACACAAGACGGGGCGACTGGACGATCAGGGCGCGCTGGGAATGTGCCAGCAACTCCCGATCTTTTTCCTGGGCATATTCGGCGGGCTGGCGGCCGATCGGGTGAACCGCCGGACGTTGCTGGTGGTGACGCAACTCATGGCGGGCGTCGTGGCGGTCGGCGTGGCGATGATTGCGACCTTTGAGGCGTCGATCTCGGATCGTGCGGCGATCTACATGTTGCTGGGGCTTGGGGTGCTGAACGGATGCGTGATGGCGTTCAACTTTCCGGCGTGGCAGGTGCTGACGCCGCGCTTGGTGCCGCGGGCGGATTTAACCAAGGCGATCACGCTGAACGGGATTCAGTTCAACACGGCGCGGATCATCGGGCCGGCGATCGCTGGGCTGGTACTGGCGAAGTATGGATCGCCGCCGCTGCTGTGGTTCAACGCGGCGACATTCATATTGATGGCGGCGGTGGTGATGACGACGCCGGATGATCCGGCACCGGCACGTATCGGCGAGATCCTGGTGTCGGATATCTGGAAGGAACTGGCCCGCGGGCGCGTTGGCGAGGCGATTCGGTTTGCGGTTGAACTTTGGAAGAAGCTTCTGGTGGACAGTCGAGAAGCGTGGACGTTTCTGACGCGGAATCGCGGGCCGCGGGCGGTGTTTCTGGCGCAGATTGCGCTGTGCCTGCTCGCAGCACCGATGGTGAGGATGCTGAGCAACTTCGTGCTGGCGGTGTATCACCTGGACGCGAACCCGTCGGAGTTTGCGAGCAATGTGGCGAAGATGTTCGGGATGAAGGATGTGAACGAACTGGTGGGCGGGACGCTGCTGGCGGTGCAGGGCGTGGGCGCGGTGACGGGCGGCCTGTGCCTGCGATACGTGCCCAAGTGGTATCCGAAGCACCACTTCATACCGCTCTCGGTGACGTGCCTGGGGCTGACGATCTCGTGGTTTGCGTTCTCGCGGTCGCTGATGATGGGGTACATCGCGATGGCGGTGTGCGGGTGGTTCTGGATGTGGGCGTTCAACCAGTCGTGGGCGATGATCCAGGTGCTGACCCCGGACAAGATTCGCGGACGGGCGATGAGCATCACGAATGTCGTGGTGTTCGGGGCGATGGCGGCGGGGGCGTTCATCGCGGGGTTCGGCGGGGAACTGTTGAAAACGCATCACGTGATGACGGACGCTTGGGCGACGCAGACGTCGATTCTGATGCTGAGCATTCCGCTGGCGTGCGCCGGGGTGGTGATGATGATCTTCCGGACACCAGAGGTGGACGGGATGGAACGCCTGCCCGCAGATACAAAGGTCGCTCGGAGCATCATCCACGCGATCACAGCGAAGGAACACTGGCCCGGGACAAACGGCGTGCAACGGCCGCGGGACACAGTGGAAGCGATTCAGGAGCAGGAGCCGATCTAGCTGCGTTCGACGGCGCGGGTGGCCTATGCGGCCTTTGCGACGGGCGCGGGTGTTGCATGTGTGGCGGGTTGTGCAGTCGCCGGTTTGGTGGCGAGATGCGCGGTCAGGAGCGCGGCGGCGTTGCGCACCGCTTCTTCGGGGGCGTGCTCACGGCCCAGCTTGGAAACCGAAGCGGCGAGGGTGACGGCCTGCGACCACCAATCGGCGACGTGCGGTGTGCTGCTACAGGTGCCGCTGCCGAGGAAGTGCTCGGGCTCGATCTCGGCATCCAGCTTGGTGCCGACGGCGTGGACATTGCCGCTCACGTGAGCACAGCGGACGACTTCGCCCCTGATGGTGAATGGCTCGCCGTCAAAGGTCAGGCCGGTAAAGGTGCAGCGGGTGCCGGGATAGACAAAGGAGCGATGGAAGAAGCCGAGGCCGCCACGGGAAAGATCCCACGGATAGATGCGGAAGTACGCCGGCGCACCGCCGATGGCTTCCATGGTGAGCAGTACAGAGAACGTTCCCTCAATGACGACGCGCGGGCTCTTACGCCGGTCGGCCACGCCGCTCTTTTTCATTTGCTCCAGCAGGGCGGTGCGATCGCGCTCGGAGAGCCGAAGCCCTTCGACGTACTTGCTTGAGATTCCCTGACTGGCCATGGCGGAGACTCCGCAAAGTGGAATCAGCAAATGCATCGACCATCGCCGCGTGCGGCGTGCGGGAAGGACGCAGGAAGTGGCCAGAATCCGTACGTTCGCGGGTGCGAGATAACCCGAGGGGCACGGCGGCATCCGTACAAGCCCCCCACTTGCCCAGATATGCACACCTATCATGGCGACCTATGCAGCAACGCCGCCCGACCCGACAGATTGTGCTTGGTGATGCCCGTACCGGAATCGTCCGCATCGGCGGGGGTATTCCTAATCGCGATGGCACCCCGACGACCGCCGCGCCGGTCTCCGTGCAGACCATGACCGCCGGATACACCCACGATATTGAGGCGTGCGTGGCGGAGATCAACCGCATGGCCGCGGCGGGCGCGGACATCGTGCGAGTGGCGGTGCCGGAGTCGAAGGACACGGAGGCGCTCAAGGAAATCCTGCCCCGCACGCAGGTGCCGATCGTGGCGGATGTGCACTTTCACTTCAAGCGCGCGCTGGAAGCGGTGGAGGCGGGCGTTCACAAGATTCGTCTCAACCCCGGCAACATCCAGGACCGGGCTCAGGTGATCGACGTGATCCAGGCGTGCAAGGCCCGCAAGCTGCCGATCCGCATCGGCGTGAACGAGGGCTCGATCATTGAGCGCAAGGACAAGCAGAAGCGGATGAAGGAACTCGGCAAGGTTTTCAGCGAGCACAAGAACGGGTATCTGCTCTCGATCATGATCACCAAGCTCGAGGAATACCTCGACATCTTCTACGAGCAGGATTTTTACGATGTCTCCATCTCCGCAAAGAGCATGGACGCGAGCATCGTGATCGATGCGTATACGGAGATTTCCAAGCGGTTCGATCATCCGCTGCATCTTGGTGTGACGCACGCGGGGCCGAAGGAGACGGGGTGCATCCGGTCGGTGGCCGCGCTCTCGGCACTGCTGACGCAGGGGATTGGCGACACGATTCGCATCTCGTACGCGAACGACCCGATCTACGAGGTGCAGGACGGGCTGGAACTGCTGTATTCGCTGGGCATGAAGACGCGGGTGGGCGTGGACTTGATTGCGTGCCCGACGTGCGGACGCATCCAGGTCGATCTTTTCACGCTTATCCAGGATGTGCGCAAGGCCCTGGCGGTCATCAAAACGCCGATCAAGGTCGCGGTCATGGGGTGCATCGTGAACGGCCCGGGCGAGGCCGAGGGCGCGGATGTGGCGATCTTCGCCGGCGACCGGCGCGGCATCATCTACGTGCAGGGCGAGAAGGTGGACAATGTGCCCGAGGAGAAGATTCTCGAAACGCTGATGCACCACTGCCGCGACTTTGAGCAGCGCGTGCTGCGCGGCGAGGCCAAGCTTGGCGAGAAGAAGGTGGACATCATTCCGCCGGACCCGATCGGAGAACTCGGCTCGGGCTACGAGAAGATCGCGGCGGGAAATGTGGAGCATGTGCACGCGGGCGGCGTTGCGTTGACTGTTGGGAAGTCCTGATCCCGTAGCACGGGCATCCCGACCGTGTGCGTTTCAAATAACATCGGACGATGCCGCGTGTGACGATTATCACGATTGGGCATGTCGCCAAAACGCAACATGGGCGTTGACCGCAGCATCAAGCACGCCGATGCTGGGTGTAATGGAACTGCCTCCAGAACAAGAACCGACACGGCGACCGGGTGATGACGGGGGTGACTCCGCGCAGCCGGATGGCACGCCCGAGAACAAGCGGCCGCAGCATCCGCCAGCGGCGCGGAATGGGCATGGACCGCACTCGCAACCACCCCACCCTGCAAACCCGCACAACCATTCGCATCCGCCCGCGCTTCGACGCACGGTGATTCGCCCCGCGAGTTCGACACCGGACCCGGTGGACGCGGCATTTGTTGCTACGCGGCTCACGACACTCACGCACGAACTCAGCACGCTGCTGGACGCTTCGCTTCGCATCATCGGCCTGGCAAAGCGATCCATCGCCGCGGACGATCGCGCGGCGGTGTTTGGCACGCGCAAGGAATGCTGTCCGGAGCAACTCGTACGCCAGCTTGATACTGTGGACGCTGCGATGCGGCAGATGGCCGAACTTGTGCGATCGACCATGATCGGGATGTCGGAGAATGGTGCGGCCGGGCCGCGCCCGCAGCCGACGTTTGGGTCGAGCTCATCGCTGGCGGACGCTGTTCGGCACGCGGTGGATGTGATGATGCCGATGGCGCAGGAGCACTGCGTGCAGCTGGATGTGCAGATCACGCCAGAACTCGCCGAGATCGCGGCGGGACCGATCTACGCGGTCATCACCAATGGCGTGCGGAACGCAGTGGAATCCATCCAACGCATCGGACATCGCTTTGTCGGCGGGCGCGTGCTGGTGCGCTGCTGGACGCAAGCGGGGAAGACCGGACGATGCGTGATGATCACAATTGAAGATGATGGTGAGGGGCTGCACACTCCGCCGCAGAAACACGCACCCGTCTCAGGCGTGCGCGAGCCCTTTGCACTTGGATTCTCGACCAAACCCGGCGGAAGCGGCATCGGGCTATCGCTGAGCCGCGATGTCATTGAGCAGCTTGGCGGGACAATCGACTTGCTGCCCCGGGCGCGTGACCCGCACAATGGCCGCTCCGGCGCGGTGCTTTCCGTGTGCTACCCGGTTCCGAAACTACGCATGGCGGGTTGAGTGAAGGGGGAACGACGCTCGCATGGCCGCCACACAAGAGACATCACGGGCATCTCGGATCCTGGTCGTCGATGATGATCCCATCGCGGCGGAATCGCTCGCGGATTTTTTGTCCGAGGAAGGGCACAAGGCGAGCTTCGTGCTCAGCGGTGAAGAGGCGATCGCCGCGCTGGCGGAGTCGCAGACTGGGAAAGTCGGTGAGGTGCGTGTGCCGATTGCGGTGCTGATTACTGATATATCCATGCCGGGGCTGAGCGGGATCGATCTTCTGAAACGGGTGACGAAGGAGCATCCCGGCGTCGCCGTGCTGACGCTTACGGGATATGGCACGATCGAGAGCGCGGTGGAGGCCGTGCGTCTGGGAGCGGTGGATTATCTCACGAAGCCGGTGGTGGACTCGGAGCTTCGCCTCGCACTCGAGCGTGCGATGCGCCAGCACGCGCTGCAATCCGAGAATCAGCGGCTGAAAGCCCGGCTGGACGATCGCTTCGGGCTGGACAAGATCGTCGGCGCGGATGCGCGGATGCTGAAGATGTACGACCTGATCGAAGCCGTCGCGCCCAGCCGCACCACGGTGCTGATGACCGGCGAGAGCGGTGTCGGCAAGTCGATGATCGCGCAGGCGATCCATCAGCGCTCGCCGCGACGGGACAAGCCGTTCGTGCAGCTCTCGTGCGGATCGATTCCGGAAACACTGCTGGAATCAGAACTTTTCGGCCACACCAAGGGCTCGTTCACCGGTGCCCACGCGGACAAGATCGGGCGGTTTTTCGCGGCCGACGGTGGAACGATCTTTCTGGATGAGATCAACTCAGCTACTCCCGCGATGCAGCTCAAACTGCTGCGCGTGCTCCAGGAGAAGAAGTTCGAGCCGGTCGGATCGACGCAGACGATCGAGGTGGACGCCCGTGTTCTGCTCGCCACCAACAAGCCACTTGAAGACCTCGTCGCACGCGGCGAGTTCCGGCAGGATTTGTACTACCGCATCAACGTCGTCACCGTGGAGCTTCCGCCGCTGCGCGAGCGGATGAGCGATATCCCTCTGCTCGCGGCCCACTTTCTGGATAAGCACGCCAAGCAACTCGGGCGCGAGCTGGTCGGGTTCGCACCGGAGACGATGGACATGCTGCGCCGATACCAATATCCCGGCAACGTCCGCGAGCTTGAGAACATCGTCGAGCGCGCAGCGGTGCTGACCAAGACGCCGACGATCACACCTGATGCGTTGCCGGAGCATGTCATCGCGCACGCGACGGGTGCATCCTCCACGCGACTTCGGCTGGTTGGTGGTGGAGCAGGCGAGCACGCCACGCCGATAGAGATGCCGTGGGTTGCTACGCCCCTGGAAGATGCGCTCCGCGAGCCGGAGAAACTGATTCTGCTGCGCGCCCTGAAGGCAAATCAGTGGAACAGGCAGAAGACCGCGGAGGATCTGAGGATCAACCGGACGACGCTGTACAAGAAGATGAAGATGTTGGGGATCGAAGGCGATGAGCGCATGGCGGGGTGAGAGTTGCAGGGCCTGTAGAAGATTGATTTGAGGCCTGTCAGCCCGCGCAGCGCATCAGACCAAGCCGACGGAGTAAAAAATCGCCGTGAACATCAGGTCCGCGATGATGATCGCCACGATCGACTGCACCACAGTGCTGGTCGTCGCCTGACCCACGCCAGCCGCGCCGCCGGTGACGCGCAGGCCGTTGTTGCACGCGATCAATCCGATCAGCAGGCCGAACACCGTCGCCTTGCCCACGCCCGTGAAGAAGTCCACCATCTTCACCTGGTCCAGCGTGTTCTGAATATATCGCTCACTGGGAATTCCCAAGGCGGTCACACCAACAGCCCAACCCGCGGTCACGGCTACGAGATTCGCAAACACCGCCAGACAGGTCATGCTGATCACGCTCGCGATCACGCGCGGCACAACCAGAAACCGCACCGGGTTGAGCGCTTGCGCCTCCAGCGCCTCGATCTCTTCGCCCACCACCATCGTTCCGATCTCCGCTGCGATCGCCGCGCCGGCGAATCCGGTCATCACGATCGACGCGATCAGAGGGCCGAGCTCGCGAAAAATTGCGACACCGGTGATGTTCGCCACCAGATCGCGCGATCCGAAGTTGTCAAGTTGCGGCGCCATCTGGAGCGCGAGAATAAGACCCACGCACGAGCTGACAAGTCCAATGATGAACACGGATCGCACGCCAACTCGCACCATTTGTGAAATGATCGCGGGACGCCCCAGCCGCGTCCGCCGGTGCATGAGCCCTCGCCACATCCAGTGCAGCGCTTCAAGCAGCAGATAGAACGAAGAGCCAACGGCATCGAGCATCGCATACGTGCGGGCACCGACAAAGTCGAGCGCGATGGCGATCGGCGAAGATGGTTGGGTGGGCTCTGCCATACCCCACAGCGTACCAATCAGAACCGGGGGGCGTACGCCCAAGGCCTTTTCTTTGACATGTGCACATCTACACCAAAATTCGACCACCGGCGGATTACGCCGCTCGGCTCTGATCAGGCGGCGTTCGCGGCTTCGACGTTTGACACGATCGTGAACACCGTGTCCAAGCGCGCGATCTCGAAGATCGAGCGGACCTTGTCCTGCAGCGCGCACAGCACCAGCTTGGTGTTGTTCTTGCGGGCCATTTGCATGGCTTCAACAAGCGTCGCTACGCCGGATGAATCCATGTATGGCACACCAGCAAGGTCGATCACCAGTCGGCCGGGCTTGGATGTCTGCGCCTTGCGCAGTTCCAGCCGCAGCGTCGGAGAGCCCGATAAATCCACATCACCGGAGGGACGAACGAACACGCTGTTGCCGATCGTTTCCGACCGAATCATCAGCGGCTCAGCGCCACTTCTACTTCGCAGGTCAGCCACGACACGCCTCCGATCCGCCGCCCGGTCGATCCGAGCAGCCACAACCACCACCAACAACACGCACCTTCGGAGCATCCGTGCCCGAGGCCAATCGCTTCTTCACCATCGTCAGCCGCATACCGCGGCTCGGACGCTTTTCATACACCGCCTGATCCATCACGGTCTGGATGATGTGTACACCAAGACCGCCGGGACGTATCTCATCCAGATCCCGGCTCCGGATTTGCGCCGGGTCCACTTGCTGGGCTTCGTCCTCGATGACAATCTTGATCGCATCCGGGCGTTCGTCACCCGTTCCGCCGCTGGGCACGGGAGTTCCGCCCGCCCACGCGCCACCTACTGCCCAAATACTGAGCCAGATCGGCTTATCGGGCTGCTTCTGGTAGCCGTGGCGGATGACATTGCAGAGGGCCTCGTCCACGGCGAGGGAAATCTGGCCGCCGACTTCTTCCGGAAAACCGAATCGTTTGGCTACCGCACCGACAAGCTCGCGCACGCCGCTGAGAAACAGCGGGTTGCTGCGAAGCTCGATTCGCACTTGCGGCTGCGGCTGGGTGATCGGCAATGGATTCGCGGCGACTGTCATATTCGCCCCCCATGGTCTACGTGTGTTGTCGGCGTTTGTGGTTGACCACTGTACCACTTGGACCAGCGTGCCGCCGCCGCGCGTCGGTCTGCGGGGGCCGCTGAGTGGTCATACTCGAGAGTCTGGCCGGTCAGTTTTTCCAAAGTCCGAATCGCCATAAATCGCTCGGCAGGATCATCGCTTTCCAGTTCGCCGATAAGTCCCGGAATGGCGGATTTGTCGTCCAGCTCGCCCGCTTGGCGAATGGCCCGCAATCGTGCGGCAGGGCTGGACTCATCGAACCCCACGGCGGAATCCGGATTCGAGCAGCCACTCAGGACCAGACACGACACCGCCCCCGCAACCGGGATCGCTCGCAGCCGTGCCGCCGACATCAGAGACACCATACTCAATGATACGACCGCTCACCGATCTGCGGCGTACCCTCGTCCCTTTCCCCATCCGTGGCACGATCAAGCGGCCCGTGTGTCAGTTCCGAAGCGCGGCGTAGCTCCGTGCATCTGGCCCATTTTTACCGTCTGCGATTCGCGTTTCACACATGACGACCACCCCCACCAACACTGCCAAAACACCCGCCCTGATCGACAAGTCCGCGCTGCCGCACAATGAGGTGGTGATCATTCTGGACTTCGGCAGCCAGACGGCACAGCTCATCGCGCGCCGGGTGCGTGAGGCGGGCGCGTTCTCGCTTCTGGTGGCACCAACAATATCGGCGGCGCAGATTCGTGCGCTCGCACCCAAGGGAGTTATTCTGTCCGGGGGACCGTCGAGCGTGTATGAGGATGGCGCGCCGAGGTGCGATCCGGAGCTCTTCAAGCTGGGCATCCCGGTGCTGGGCATCTGCTACGGGATGCAACTAGCGTGCCACATGATGGGCTTCACCGTTGACAAGGGAGAGAGCCGCGAGTTCGGGCGCGCGGGATTGCACATCGTGGATCGCAAGGACTTGTTCGGCGCGATTCCGGAGAAGACCGCGGTCTGGATGAGCCACGGCGATCAGGTGAAGCCTGGGACATCATCATCGCGCGATGCGGCTCGCATCGAGGTACTCGCGTCAACCGAGACATGCCCCCTCGCGGCGTGCCGGGTGGTCGATCCAATGCCGGGTGGATTGAAGTTCTACGGCGTGCAGTTTCATCCGGAAGTGACGCACACGCCGCACGGTGTAGACATTCTGCGAAACTTCCTGTACGAAGTCTGCAAGTGCTCCGGCTCGTGGAGGATGGCGGATTTTCTGGAGACGGAAATCAAGCGTGTCCGCGCCTTAGTCGGATCGGCGGGGATCATCTGCGGGCTCTCGGGTGGCGTGGATTCGTCGGTCTGTGCCGCGCTGCTGCACAAGGCGGTGGGCGATCAGCTCCAGTGCGTATTCATCGACACCGGCCTGCTGCGGAAAAACGAGCGCGAGCTGGTGGAGACGACGTTCCGTGATCACTTCCACATCAAACTCCGCGTGGTGGATGCGAGCGAGCAGTTCCTCGCGGACCTCGTGGGCGTGACGGACCCGCAGGAGAAGCGGAAGCGGATCGGGGCGCGGTTCATCCGCGTATTTGAGGATGCGCAAAAGGAAATGGGCCTGCACGGGCACAACTTTTTGGCTCAGGGAACGCTGTATCCGGATGTCATCGAATCAGGGCAGTCGCTGGCGGGGACGAGCGCGAGCATCAAGCTGCACCACAACGTGGGCGGATTGCCGGATGATCTGGAGTTTGATCTCGTCGAGCCACTGCGCGATCTGTTCAAGGATGAGGTGCGAAAGCTCGGTGAGGTGCTTGGGCTGCCGGACCAGATCATCTGGCGGCACCCGTTCCCTGGCCCGGGGCTTGCGGTGCGCATCATCGGCGACATCACGCCGGAGAAGCTCGATCTGCTGCGCGATGCCGATGAGATTCTGCTGGAAGAGATCGTGGCCGCGAATTTGTATCGCAGCACCAGCCAGGTGTTTGCGGTGCTGCTGCCAGTGAAGAGCGTAGGCGTGATGGGAGATGGGCGCACATACGAGAGCACGATCGCGGTGCGCGCGGTGGAGACGCAGGACTTCATGACGGCTGACTGGGCACGGATTCCTTTCAACGTACTGGCGACTATTTCCAGCCGCATCATCAATGAGGTGCGGGGGGTGAACCGGGTCGTGTATGACATCTCGTCGAAGCCGCCAGCGACGATTGAGTGGGAGTGAGTTGGAATTTGGGGTTTTCGGGCGTGTTGCTTTCTGGTGGATTCGGGCGATAATTGGGCATGTCCACTACCCGCCCCATCGAGTTTCCGGTTGAGCAAGCCGACCGTCTCGAAGCAGAAGCAAAGGCGATGGGTCTGCCTGTGCCCGCGTACATCGAGTTCCTCAAGAACTGCTACAAGCGACAGCACGATCAGCAGTTTGTGAATGCGGCGAAGCACGTGTTCAAGAACTATCCGCAGACTCTCAAGAAACTGGCGCAATGAGCGGCACCTTCAAGATCGGTCAACCGCGATTCCTGTCCAAGGATGAGGTGCTCACGCTGCACCGCGCGTCGCTTGACGCTTACGGCGGTGCCGATGGCTTTCTGAATGAGGGTTCCCTCGATTCGGCATTGGCTCAGGCCCGACAGGGTTTCAGTGGCGAATATGCGCACGCATTTCCGTTTGGAATGGCCGCGGCATATGGATTCCATATCGCAATGAATCACGCATTCCGAGATGGGAACAAGCGGACGGCATTTGTTGCGATGGTCACGTTCCTGCGGATGAACGGCTGGAACTTTGAGTTGCCAGATGATTCTGGAGCGGGTTTGCTGCTGGAGTTGATCGAGCAGCGTCGCGACAAACTGTGGCTTGCAGAAAAACTGACGGATTGCTCGCGTGAGAAGTCGTCTTTAGAGTTGCGGGACTTTCTTGGCTCCATTGACACCGCTCGAATTCACGAGTTTCTAGCGGCCTGCACAGTCGACTGGAGACCGGGCGAACTCAACCAATCCGCGGAAGAGGCAGCGTCGCACATTCCTGCAGTCCGTGAGTTGTTCGTCGCTTCGCAGGAGTTTTACCAGGCCGCGAACCCTGCCGCAGGTGCGAACATGGTAAATCAAGCGATGCTGCTCGTTGCGCTCTTTCGCATTGCCGAAGACATGGGCTATGAGTGGTGAGCAATGGTCACGACCTTCACCATACTCACCACCCACCAAGGCCTTCACCTCATCACACGCGAGGTGGAGCAGGTGGTGGCAGAGGCGGCACGGGGTGAGGCGTTGGCGTCGGATCGCTCGGGGTTGTGCACCGTGTTTCTGCGGCACACTTCGGCTTCACTCCTCATTCAGGAAAATGCCGATCCGTCGGCGAGGCGTGATCTGGAGAGGTGGATGAATCGGCTGGTGCCGGAGAGCGGGGCGGCCGCGGCGGAGTTCACGCATGTGGAGGAGGGGCCGGATGACATGCCGAGTCATATCAAGGCGGCGTTGACGGCGACATCCCTCTCGATTCCGATCCTGCAAGGGCGGCTGGCACTGGGGACTTGGCAAGGGGTGTATCTGTGGGAACATCGGCGAACTGGGCATAACCGACAGGTGGTGGTGCATGTGGGGGCGTGAAGGGTGGCTGGGTGATGCCCCCCCGGGGGGGACTGGTCGCAAGGGGGTGCTCAAGTCGGGGAAAGCGGGGGGCGATAGACACTGCCCCCTTCAACAGGGGTGAGAGATGGAGTGGCGGGAACAAGAGGCGGAGAAGGGTCCCTGGGCTTACGCCCCTCGGCTTCGAAAGGGGCTTGCCCGCACCGAACTACTTCCTATACTGGGGCACCTGTTGAGTTCGGCGGCGGGTTGCCGGGGTTCGTGAAGGTTCACGGGCGAGGCATTTTTCTGGTTTCACGCGGCGTTTGTATGCCGCGGGGCCAATCACATTGAAGCGCCCATTTGGGTACGACGGCGGTCACGGAATGGCTCGCAAAGCCACTCGTCTGATCGCTCCGAATCGTCCTCTGCCGGTGTCGCTGTACGGAAAGGTTTGGTGCTCTGATGACAACTCCCGCAACTCCTCCCGCCGGCAACTCGCTCGTTCACGACCTTGTTGAGGCGGGCATTCACTTCGGCCAGCGGTCCGCCGCGTGGAATCCGGCGATGCAGCCGTACATCTACGGCAAGCGGAACGGCATCCACATTATCGATATCAAGGAGACCGTGAAGGGTCTTCTGCTGGCCAAGAAGTTCATCGCCAAGACGGTGGCGGACGGCAAGGACGTCTGCTTTGTGGGGACCAAGCGTCAGGCCCGGGCCGTGATCGAGCAGCGCGTCGGCGATGTGAAGATGCACTGGGTGACGGAGCGCTGGCTGGGCGGCACACTGACGAACTTCCGCACGATTCGCTCCCGGCTGAAGCGCCTCGAAGAGCTCGAAGCCATCGCCAAGAGCGAGAACTTCGCCAGCTACTCCAAGAAGATGGAGAGCCAGCTCAAGCGCGAGCGCGACAAGATCTTCAAGAACCTCTCGGGCATCCGCGCGATGGACAAGCTTCCCGGCGCGCTCATCGTCGTCGATGTGAGCAAGGAGATCAACGCTCTGCGCGAGGCCCGCAAGCTCGGCATTCCGACGATCTGCCTGATCGACACCGACGGCAATCCGGAACTCGCGGACATCGCGATCCCCGGCAACGACGACTCGATGCGCTCGATCGACGTGATCATCCGCGAGCTCTGCCTGGCCGTGAACGAGGGCCGCTCGGTCCGCAATCTGGCGAAGGAACAACAGCAGCAGTCGCAGGGCGCGCCGTCCGAAGGGAACCGCGCCGGTGGCGCGGACAGTCGCGGCGGGGATGATCGTTCCCGTCGCTCGACCCGCGCCAAGTACCGCGCAGATGACGCGACCGGAACCCCGGAAGTCGAGACGCGCGGGGCCGCGGAAGCGGTTCCTGTCAAGCAGTAAGCGACCAGCGATCGTGAAGCGTGCTCGATTGCCACGTGGCGCAGTCGATCCGATTCCCGAGTTGGAGCCGGGCCATGTCCAGCACTGTGAGTACCGCCACAGGCGGCTGGGAGAAGTGGCCGAGTGAACGCGCGGTGCAGTTGTTGATGTCGGTCACGAACCGCTTGGCGGCCGTGTGCCGGATGGCACTGAACAAGGCGGATCAAGACGTCTTTCTGGCGCTCATGATCCTGATGCGATACGAAGGAGACGATGCCGTGGCTGAGATTTCTGCTGCTGACGTGATGAAGCTTCGCAATCAAACCGGCCTTTCGATGATGGAGTGCAAACGCGCCATGGTCGAGGTCGGTGGTGACTTGCAGAAAGCGGAGGACCTGCTCCGCAAGACGATGAAGGGGAAGATGGACACCAAGACCGACCGCGCCGCTGGCGAGGGCCGGATTGCGGTCGCGATGTCGCCCCATGGTGACGCGGCTTCGATCGTCGAGGTGCGTGCGGAGACGGATTTCACCGCGAAGAACGAGAAGTTCATCGCGACTGTCGATCGCGTGGCGCATGTCGCGCTGGTGGCGCACGCCGGCGAGGTCGCGGTGACTTCGGACATGACGCGGCTGATCGACGAGCTTCGCATCTCGACGGGCGAGAACGTTTCCTACGCACGGGGCCACAAGGTTTCGGGCGCACAGGGCAAAACGGCATTCGGCTCGTATGTTCACCACGACGGTAAGACCGGCGTGCTGCTGGTGGCCGAGGGCGATGTGAACGATGCGACGCTGAAGCAGGTGTGCATGCACATCGTCGCGGCGGTGCCGACACCCAAGGGCGTGACGGCACAGGATGTTCCGGCTGACATCGTGGAGCGCGAGCGGAACTTCCGCATCGAGCAGGCGATGGAGTCCGGAAAACCCAAGGAAATCGCCGAGAAGATGGTCGAGGGCGGCATGCGGAAGTTCTACGAGGAGGTCGCGCTCATCGAGCAGCCCTTCGTCATCGACCCGACCAAGAAGGTCAAGGATGTGATCGGCCCGAAGGCGAACATCATCGCGTTCTACCGGTATCGCGTGGGCGAGAAGGCCTGAGTCCGGGTGGCACGGGCTTTCCAACCCGTGAGCACATACTCTGAATCATGAAGGGGCTGCCAACTGGCGGCCCCTTTTCATTGCTCCACATCCCCCACTGCGAGCGGCGACTGCTCCGGCGGCGGTCGCTCGACGAGGCGTCGCGACGCTGCGACAGCGATGTTGCGAAGGAGTCTCGCACGATGGTCTGGCTTGCCGGTGTGCTCTGGTGCGGGGACGCGGATGCTCAGCTCGCGAGAACCTTTCTCCCGGTTGCTGGGCATTTCAAGAAGGCCCCAGCCGGGCGGGACTTCGCGGGTCCGGATGACGCCGGCAGGCGCGGCGATATAGAGCCAATCCGCGAGCCGGTAGTGGGCCATGGTCCAGAACTTGCGCTCGCCGTACATGCGGTCGTCGATGCGGCGCAGGTCGTTCAAGACGCCGCGGTATGAGCCAACGCGGCTGCGAGCGAAGTCCCACTCTTCGAGCTCGGCGAAGAGTCGCGACCCGGAGCGGCGGAGGTGGGGTTCGCAGACCTTGACGATCTGCTCTTCGAGAACACAGCGGACGCGATTGAGCCGATCCCGTTCGGCGATGAGGTCGTCCACATCGCGGCTGTCGGTAAGGAAGTCGGAGCGGGCTTGTTTGCACTCAATGATGACAGTGCGGGCGGCCGGTCCCCGGGGGAGAGAGATGGAAGGAGCGGGCCCACGAGCTCGCAATATCCATTGATCTGAATCTGCGGACTTATGTTTTGGAAGCGGATCCAGATAGCCGGCAACATCGACACGGTGGCGAGCGATGGGGCAACGGACCTCCGAGGCGGCGGCGGCACATCCTGCTCTGAGAAGAGCTGAGATCGATTCGCTTTTGAGGTTTCGGTGCGCCAGAGTTTCCATGAATTGTTGCCGAAATTCGACCTGGTGCAGCGTACACATCCAAAACCGGGTGTCGAAGTAAAGAGCTTGTCAGGGAAATCGTGGAGAATGCGAAATAATGCACCTAGTCTTGGCGGTCTGACCCATGTGTTGCGTTTCTATGTCAGAGACCACGAACGACAGAATACTCGAGTGGGCCCATGGCAGGCAAAACGCAAACAAACGGAACACCAGGGAAGAAGCAGCCGCCCAAAGGGGAAGCGGTGCCGACGTCGTTCGGTCCCCTTCGGATTCTGGTGGCGGACGATGAACATCTGGTGGCGACCGGGCTGGCCAACAGCGCGGCGGACCTCGGGCACAAGATCGTGGGGATTGCCGCGGATGGCGAGATCGCGGTGCAGATCGCACGCGAGCAAAAGCCGGACCTGGCGCTGCTGGACATTCGGATGCCCAAGCTGAGCGGGATCGACGCGGCGATGTTGATGTTCAGCGAACTGCGAATTCCCTCTATCATTATCTCTGCGTATTCGGATGAAGAGATAATGATAGAGGGAATTCGCAGTTCGCTGAACATCAACATCGCCGCGTCGATCCCGCTCAGCTTGGGCATCC
>JBKJOD010000322.1:0-15776 GCA_046593245.1 Phycisphaerales bacterium | reverse complement strand
GGTGAGAACGCCGAGGCGGGCGAGGGCTTCGACGCGGGGCGTGGGGATGGCGCGGACCTCGGAAAGCGAAGTCGAAAGTAGAATCTCTTTGGAACCTTCGGAGGGAGCCATCGGTTCAAGACGATAAGCAATGCTTGCCTTCTGCGTCGGACTGCTGGCGCGATCGAAATCGGAATGCATGAGCAACGAACCCTTCCCCACCAATCTCGCGGATGCAATCGCTCGAAATCTTCCGTGTGCAAGCTGCGGATACGACCTCATCGGCCTTCCATTTGATGGAAGTTGCCCGGAGTGTCATCACAGTTGTCTGCGTTCGTGGGCCAAGGCGACATCTTCACGCTCGGCTGGGTTGCCGCCCTGGCTCGCCGCAGTACGTCAACTCCACGCGGCCGGTTGCGCCTTGATTGCGATTGTGCTCACCGCAATTGTGTTTCTTCCTCGAACATGGGTCATGTGGATTCCGGCAAATGCCGTCTGGGGATTGATTCTAACGGTCGCATTGCTCACGGGTCCGCTCGTCGTGCTGTGCGCCAAATACGACCGCTGGCGTCTGCCCATCTGTGCTGCCATCTTCGCCTTGCTCTACATCCTGATCTGCCTCGCGTTTGCGAAATAGATCATTTTGACGGCGGTTCAACCGCGCGTCGATCCTTGTCCACCGGATCAATCTCCCGCAGATACCCCCACGAATAGATCCCCGTGTCGTGCCCATCGCTGAAGGTGATGCGCAGCGCGTAGTTGCCGACCACCTCCGCATTCACCGCCGTCAGCGGCCCACTCGATGCCTTGAGCGCGGATGCCGGCAGCACCGCCAGCGGGTTCCGGGCCTGCTCCTCGCGCAGTTGCTTCATCTCAGCCGATGGCGACATACGCCGCAAATACACGATCGAGTAGTACGAGGTCGCCCCATCGGCCCACTCGATGGTGAGCCCACGGTCTTTTTTCAGGTCGAGTTTGGCGGGGGGTTGCATGAGTTTCGTGGCATGGGCTTTCCAGCCCATGCGTGGGATGTGTGTTGCAAAGGGCGGCATAGTTCCAACGAAGACAAAGGCATTCGGGCGAAGCGCCCGAACATGGGCTGGAAAGCCCATGCCACGGCGCAGTGCTACTTTAGGACCATGTCCACCTCGACCCCCCCACTCCCCTTCTCCGACCGCCTCGCCGCGGCGATCGACCGAACCGGCACGGTCGCGTGCGTCGGCATTGATCCGGTAGTGGATCGCTTTCCGCCGGACATGCGCCCGCCCAATCCCGCGGATTTCGGCGCCTCCGCCAACTGCATCCGTCGCTTCTGCGACGGCGTGATCGATGCCGTCCGCGAGCATGTCCCGATCGTCAAGTTCCAGTCCGCGTGTTTCGAGCGCTACGGCGAACACGGCATCATCGCGCTCCGGCAGTCCATCATCCACGCCCATCAAGCCGGGCTGCTGGTGCTCCTGGATGCCAAACGCGGCGACATCGGCGTCACCGCCGAGCACTACGCCGCGGCGGTCTTTGATGGCCCCGCCAGCGCGGATGCCGTGACCTATAGCGGCTATCTCGGCGCGGACACCATCGAGCCCATGCTTCGTGCTGGCAAGGGCGTGTTCGTACTCGTCCGCACGAGCAATCCTGGATCCGATGCGTTCCAATCGCTACAACTCACGGATGGGCGCACCATCGCGGAGGCAATGGCGGATGTGGTGCACGGGCTGGGCGCAACACGCCGCGGCATGTGCGGCATGGCAGATGTGGGCGCGGTGGTCGGCGCGACCAAAAGCGCAGAAGCAGCCGCGTTGCGCAAGCGAATGCCGGACACGATGTTCCTGATTCCCGGCTACGGCGCACAGGGCGGCACGATCGAGGACATCCGCCCTGCGCTTCGGCCCGGCGCGAATAAGTCATCACCAGCGACCATGGGCGTATTGGTCACGGCGAGCCGCTCGGTGATCTATCCGCAGCTCCCCAAAGGCGCGGCGAGCGCGAACTGGCGGCTGGCCGTCGGCGCGGCCGCCAAGTCACTCGTGACCGAGTTGCGCGCACTCTGAGTGGCATGGGCTTCCAGCCCATGTTCTTGTTTCGTGGCATGGGCTTTCTAGCCCATGCGAGCGATGAGTGTTGCGCAGCGAACGTGCGATTTCATTGAAACTCAAAGACATTCGTGCCGCTGCGGTCTGAACCCCTCGCGGCGGGCTACTTACGAACGTGGGCTAGAAAGCCCATGCCACGGAGCAAAAAAGGAAACTCCGCCGACTTATCGTCGGCGGAGTTCTGTACGTCACGGCGACCGCCTCACTCTCCCGCACAGGCGGGGCGCACTGCTCTGACACTCTTCGAACAGAGTACTTTCGCATAAAGCACTCTTCAACCAAGCAGTCGTCGTGATGTTTTCAAGTTGTCTGCCAAGCACCGACTTGCGGTTTCCCGCGAGTCCGGAGGAACACGAACCGAGCATGGGACATAAACATCCCGGTCGGACGGCTCTCTCACCTCAGGTTGAACAGGGGCCGCGGGACGTGAAGACGCCCGCGAGCGATATGGGAATATACATGACCAAATCAGCCGGGCCAGCAGATTGCGCCACGATGAACCCTGAATTACAGCGAAAATGGGGGCTGTCGGTTGCCCAGTTTGCCAGAACCGGCGTTTGTACGCTCACATCGGCTTTTTCTCGATCGTGATGTCGTAGATGCTCAGGAGCTTCTCCTTATCGAAGATCATCTCCTGTCGCGACATGCCGACGATGTCGTATTCCGTGGTCAGTTCAATGGCATCCACAGGACACGCCTCTTCGCACATGCCGCAGTAGATGCAGCGCAGCTCGTCGATCTCGAACTTCTTCGGGTACTTCTCGCGATCGTCCCACGGGCTTTCCGCGGCCTCGATGTGAATGCAGTTCGCCGGACAGAGTGTCGGGCACATCATGCACGCCACGCACTTCACGCGACCTTTTTCGTCCCGGTTCAGCCGGTGTACGCCGCGGAAGTTGCTCGGCTCAAAGCCGCTAATCTCGGGGGCGAAGTCCTCGCGCCGAACCTCCGGATATTGCAGCGTGCGGCTGGTCTTGCCCGCCCCGAAAGATGTCACAAAGTGGCGGAGCGTGGTGCCGAAACCCTTGATCACCTCGGGTAAATACGTGGACTGGACCGCTGTCAGGGCCGGACCGGGAACCACATACACATCCTCGCGCTTGATCGCCATATGGAAGTCAGTATACCGCATGACCGGGTGAGCCGGGGCGTATTCGCCCCGAGTCCGCCAGCAACACTTGCACCGTACAAGGGGCGAGAGTGCCGGAAAAATTCTGCGGACCGTTCTCCGCTTCCTCTCCAATCCCTGCGAACCTCATCGCGCCAGCTCCAACTCGTGGACCCCCCAACCCCAACCATCCGATACAGCAATCGACAGTCAGTTTTTCCCGGCTTGCCCCTCCACCCCATCCTGACCATATCGTTGACCCATGGCTAAGCGGCGGACCCCGCCATTGTTTGAGGTACTGACCGCCCCGGATCGCCGACCAGGCCCGGGGGCGATGGTCGGCCGCCCTGTTCAGGTTCCCGCCCCGCCGCGCCAATCAGACCCGACATGGCCCCCCGCGAACTCCAGCACCGCGGCACCCGGCACCGGCATTCGACTCACCCCCGCGATCATCTCGCTCGCGGTTGCCGCGTTGCTGATGCTGATTTTCGGGGTCTGGTTCTTCGCCTTCAAGATGGGTGAGCAGAAAAAGGCCGAGGATGTCAAGCAGTTTCTGGACCCGAACAAGGTGGCCGCGAACCCGACCGGACCTGCGAATCCGTTGAACCCGCAGGGTGGCGCGGGCTCCGGAAACCCCGTTGGTGCTATCCCAACGTCCATTCCCGAGCCAGAACCTGCCCAGGAGCCACAGGCGGACCCCCGGAAACCGGGAAACAACTATCTGCACATTGTGACCCTGGAGGCCAAAGAGGCCGACCGGGCGGTTGCCTATCTCACCAGGAATGGGGTTCCTGCAGCTGCGGTGCCGGACAAGAAGCTCGGAAAGATTGACCCGGCGGATGCCCGAGCCAAGAATCTCGCCCTTCTGGTGTTCGCGCTCGAGCCGGTGCCTTCGGATCAGTTCAAGGCCTCGGAACGCAAGAGGTTGGACCTGATCGAAAAGGTCCGGCAGATTGGCAAAAAGTGGCGGCGCGACGAGAAGGGGCCGAGCGACTTCGGCGAGCCCGGTTGGGCTCGCTACAACTGAGTCGGCGGCGGACATCGAGTTTTTCCTGGCAAACCGCCGGGTATCTGGCGTTTTCGCCGAGGAGCATTCTCATGAGCTTGGACAACTCTCTGAAGGTCAAGGCAGGCATGGCGGGCGTTCGTTCCGTGCAGACCCGCGCTGAGCGCATCGCAAAGATGCAGGTCGAGAAAAAGTTCGACACCGCCAAGACCAGCCCGCTGGCGATTCCCAAGACGCGCCTGATCAAGAAGTGATCGTGAGCCCGCGCTCGTGTTGATTTCACAAGCCGCCCTGTGGCGGCTTTTTCATGCGCGGGGGACAGCGGCACTCTCTTTGACCGCGGCGGCCTGGTCTTCCGCGCTGGTCATCTGGCGTTGCAGCATCTGCCAGTATCGGCCCTCACGTGCGAGCAGCTCGGTGTGGGTGCCGCGCTCGATGATGCGGCCGTTGTCAATGACCACAATGAGATCGGCGTGGCGAATGGTGCTGAGCCGGTGGGCGATGACGAAGCAGGTGCGGGCACGCATCAGGGTGCGGAGTGATTCCTGGATGAGGTGTTCGCTCTCGGAGTCCAGATTGCTCGTCGCTTCATCAAGGATCAGGATTCGAGGATCGGCGAGAATGGCGCGGGCAATCGCGATGCGCTGCTTCTGGCCCCCGGAGAGTCGGACGCCGCGCTCGCCGATGAGGGTGTCGTAGCCGCGTTCGAGCTTTTCGATGAAACCGTCGGCATTGGCGGCCTTTGCGGCGGCGCGGATATCCGCCATGCTCACGCCGCGTCGCGCGTAGCCGATATTCTCGCGGATCGTGCCGTCGAAGAGAAAGACATCCTGCTCGACAATGCCCAGAAGTCGGCGGAACTCGTCCACCGGAATATCGCGGATGTCGATGCCATCAAGTGTGACGCGGCCTTGCGAGACGTCGTAAAACCGCGCGACAAGATTACAGAGCGTGGTTTTGCCCGCACCGGAAGGGCCGACGAGCGCGACAGTGGAACCGGCAGGAACATCCAGATCGACATCCTGCAGAACCCAGTCCCTGCCCTTGGGGTACTTGAAGGCGACATTTTCCAGCCGAATGTGTCCGGCGGGATTCTGAATGTGGGATGTGGGATGGCGCACATCAGCGACAGGCGATTCCGAATATGTAGCGGCGTGCTTCTCGCCAAACTCTTCCGGCTCATCGAGCAGATCAAGAACGCGGTCGAGGGAGGCAAGCTCGGCCTGGATGCTGGTCGCGCTGGAACTCAGCGATTCCAGCGGACCGAGGAGCATGAGTAGGTACGCGGAGAACATCATCACATCGCCGAGGGTGAGCGTGCCATCGAGCACACGGTTACCGCCGTAGATAAGAACGCCAACCGAACCCGCGGGGAGCAGCACCTGCCAGATGATCTCGATGATCCGACTCCACCACCACGCCAGGAACTCCTGCCGCGCCATGAGGTGGTTGTTGCGGATGAACCGCGCCGCCTCGGCGCGCTGACGCACAAAGCCGCGCACCACGCGCATGCCGCCGAAGCTCTCGGTGGCGTGCGCGTCGATCATTGTCCGCGTGTTGCGCACCTCGCGAAACATCGGGCGGATGCGGCTGATCCACGCGCGCTGAGTGAAATACGCGGCGGGCAGAAGCGCCACCGCTCCAACCAGCAGCTTCCAATCCGTGATGGCAAGAATAACGAGCGTGCCCACGAGTTGGATAATCGCTCGCCACGGGTTGTACATGATGCTGAAGAGCAAATCGGCGGCTTGGCCGGCATCTTCGCGGAGAATGCTGGCCGCGCCGCCGGATTTCAACTCATACACGCGATGCAGCGGGAGCCGTACCGTGTGATTGAAAACCCGCCTGCGGACCCGGGCCCGCATCATCTGCGTCATGCGGGTCATCTGATACCGCCCCCAGATAGTGGCAACGATCGCGACCATCGTGAGGGACATGAGCGAACCGCCGACCCACCAGAGCAGTTCGCGCGGGTTCTTCGTCGGCACCCATTCCGGAAGCGGCTTGGGCTTTTCGGCGAGTATGTAGTCCAGAACGATCTTGGTGCTCGCGGGCGCGGCGAGTGTTGCGAGCGCGTAGATCGTGACGGTGACAAGGCAAAGACCGACCGTGAGCCGATGGCCCTCGATCATCTTCCAGAACTCTTTGAAGAGCACCCAGAAAGAACGATTCCGGCGCGTCCGCCGCGGCGAGTTCGGATCCTCATCGCCCAGCGCGGGGCGATCAGCGGATGTTGCCGTGAGCTTGGGCTTGGGGGCTTTTTTAGCGCGAGCGTCTTCCTCACGACGGCGCAGGTACGCGAGATAGCGGGACTTGCTGGAAGATGACGGGGATTGCCCGGAGTCGCTCCGTTTTGGAGTGGCCCCACCACTTCCGTGTGCACCGGAACTGCTCACGCCCGACCCGTTCACGCCTGACCCCCGTACGCCGTTCGATTCGACTGACATCACGGAATCGTAGTCTCGGTGAAAAGAACGCGCAGAGGTGTGCGCGGAATCCGGGAATCTAGTGCTTGCCGGGACGGAGCGAGCGCGGCACATGCATATTTGAGCCAAACCCAGGGGGTACGATTAGCACCGCCCTCGAGAAGTGTCCGAAAACACTGCGATTGCCGGATATTCGCGTCCGCTCCCGTGTTACATGAGCCACGACCGACCGAGCGGGCTCAACGCAGCTTGCGGAGTGTCCGATGGAGTGCTTCCTTAGGAGGCACCATGTCCAACTGCTGCAAGTCCAACTGCTCCACCAACTCCGCCAACCGCACCTCGAACCTCGGCTTCTTTGTCGCTATGTTCTTCGTGGTGGCACTCGGCGGCACCGCGTATCTCTACTTTGATGCGACAGTCTTCTCACCCGTGGATGCACAGGAGCAGACCGCCCTGTACAACCCGGGCGTGGGACATCCCCCCAAAGGCAAGCGTCCGACGGCGAGCAACAATTCGGCCACCGGCAAGACGCGGACGGACGCGAACCACAACGAGAACTAAGCGAGTGTTTGGTGGGTGACGGCTTCCTCCGCCTCGATCGATGCGTGGAAGCCCCAGCCGCCGCCGCCATCGCTCAGCTTGATGAGCAGCTCGTTGCGCCCGGAACAAAGCACGACGGTCGCACGCGGCTCGATCGCGCCGTGCGTGCTGTGATCATCGAGCGTCAACACCTTAGCTCCATTCAGAAACGCTTCGAGCTTGTCGCCCGCTGCAAAGTGGAGCGTTGCCGGTTGCTCGCGCGGCGAGAGCACAATGGACGCGGCATATGCAAGGCCGCCGCGGGCGTGCAGCGATGCCCGGAGATCAACGGGCCACTTCGGTCCCTTTGCGGCACTTGTCCAGCCACACTCCACGCCGCCGCGCCCCACAAATCTCGCGTTCAGATCCAGCGGGCCGCGCTCGGGGGCTTCCGTGACATCCGCAATCGCGCTGCGCCAATCCCAACCGAACGGACCGGCGACCGAGAACATACTCAGCGGCGTGATCGCCGCTGCGACCGTTTGTTCAAGCATCATCGGCGTCCCGTGCAGCTTGAAACGCAGTCGCACGATGCGTGAGAGTCGCAGGCCGGTGGGCGGGCTTTCCAGCGGAGTTAGTGGCGTGTGGATCGTCGCGGCCCGGGCGTGCGCGGCGGTCGGCATAAGCGTGGGAGCGACATCGGCAAGCACGGTTTCCCGCGTGCCAAGCCGGTCGATCACTTGCGCACGAACGCCGCCAGCATCTACCCATCCGAGCGTGTCGATGAAACGAATGGTGTGATCCTCAACAGCCATCCGGATACCCGCGCCGATGGCCAGCAGCGAAGCGCGATGATCCAATGAAGAGTTGTCCGCGGGCAACGCCGCGAACGCAGCGAGCAGCGCATCCTTGAGATGTGCGGTGCTGATCTCGGTATCAATCGCGGCGCCGAGATTGGACAAGCGCACGCGATGGGCGACCAGCCGCTGATCGGATGTCGCCAATGATGCCGAAATCCCCAGCGGTGCGCGAATGTCCGACGCGGATACATCTATGACGAGCAAACCGCCCAGTTGTTCCGCATCAAACGTCCATGGTGCGGGCGCGCCGTTCACCAAACACTCGATCGGCCGATGCACGCCGCCGATACGAATCTGATACGCGCGGCGGGACACCTGACCGGCAAAGCGCCCCGCCATTGGCCCGATTGTGGCATCCAGAGTGATTCGATTGGCACCAGCGTTGGTTTCGTGCCGCCAGTCGGCGACGAGCGGCGTGATTGCACACTCACCCCGCTCGTGGCCACACGAAATGCCATCATCCTCGTACACCTGCGACTCCACACGCTCCTCATGCGCGCCCGGAAATGTGTGCAACACGAGCGTGCCGAGCGGCTCTGTAGCCATGCGATGCGTCGAGGGTTGCCCAGGCAGCAGCGTGCCCGCGCGAACGAAGATGGGCGTCTGCTCGATCGGCGCGGCGACGATCGCCTCCTCGCCCGGCTCGTGCCGCTCGCCGGTGAATAGGTTGTACCAGCCGGAGCACGGGCGGGATGCCTGTGCCACGGGTGGGAACCAGACGTATCGCGTCGCAATGCACAGCTCGCCGAGCCCCCGGGAAACAATCGGCGCGCAGATCAACTCATCACCCAGCATGTACTGGCCGGGCACGCAGTACGCCCGCTCCTCGCGCGGCGCGGCCAGATACATCGGCCGTAGCAACGGCAGCATTTGCTGATGACATGCACGGGCACACGTGTAGAGATACGGCATCAGCCGCGCCCGCAGATCGAACGCGCTGCGCATCGCATCACAGAATCGCGGCTCATAGGTCCACGGCCGACGATCGAGCGTGGCTGTACGAGCTGAATGGAGACGAAGTACCGCGGAGAGCGCGCCGAACTGCACCCATCGCGTCGTTGTCTCTTCCAGTCGCGGGCCGAAATGGCCGCCAATATCGTGCGACCAGTAGAAACACCCGATGTTTCCCGCCGCCACGGTGAAGGGAACTTGGAACGCGAGCATCTCCCAGCCGGTGTGGGCATCGCCAGAAAAATGAATCGGATACCTGTGATCGCCCCACCCGCCGGTGGCCGGGCTCCCCCACTCCGTACCAGAATCCACGCCGCCTTCATCACCCGCCCACCGTGAGAAAGAGAGGCCACGTTGGCCGGGATCAGCGGGCGTCGCAGCTCGCGAGGTGTGCTGGAAGTACAGATGGTTGAGCCAGCGGAGATTCGTCAGCCCGGGAATGGAGCGAACGATTCGGCCCTGCTGCCAATCGACCCACCAGAAATCAATCGATGTGGGACGTGCAATGTCGGATGTGGGATGTAAAGCGGACGAACGTTCCAGCGGCGCATGCACTTTCTCGAAGAGTGCTCGCATGTAGCGGCGATCACCCGCGTCAAACGGCACGGTGGTTCCATCCGGCACGCGTCCGATCGCTCGCATGAACTCCGCGTAGCGATCCTCGTGCGGACCGACGCCATCGGCCGGGTGCAGATTGAGCGTGACGGCCAGGCCGCGTGCGTGCAGCCACGCGACCAAGTCCTCGGCGTCCGGGAGCAGCTCGCGATTCCACGACCAACCCGTCCACCCGGGCTTGTGCCAATCCATATCCAGCACGAGCACATCAAGCGGAAAACCATGGACCTCAAACTCGTCCACGATGCCGCGGAACTCATCGGAGGTGTACGGCCAGTAACGCGAGTACCACGCGCCGAGGGCGTACTTGCGGGGCATCGGCACGCGACCAGCGATAACAGCCAGCGCCCTGAGCGCGGCACCGTAGTCATCGCCGTACGCGAAGAGATACCAGTCCGTGTTCTCATCCAGACCCACGCTCTCGCGCGTCGCGGCCCACTCGTCAACAAGCAGATGGCGGGCGGAATCGTCCACAACATGCCAGCCATCGCGTGCCAGCAAACCCTCGCCGATCGGGTGCGACCCACGCAGTCCATCAAGCGTGCTGAGTGTGCCGCCGAGGTTGTGCAGATTGCTCGCGCCGGGCGTCCAGAGCACCCCACCGCGGCGCAAAGGCACATCCCTTGGGGGTGAAGCGTGCTGAATAATCGCGTGCATGTTCCCCGCGTGCGGCGGTCGTCCATCCGGCGTGTACATCAGCGTGAATCGCTTGGTGCTCACGACGATCGGTGGCGATCCCGAGTCCGCCGCGGTCGTCTTACTCGCAAACGCCACTGATCCCACAGCCCGCGCAATCTCCGGATCGCCCGCAGGCCCGTTGATCGCGAAGAGCGATGGAAAGTCGCAGAACTTCCCGTGCGGTGCAAACTCGATGCGCACGCACTCTTCGCAGATGACGGTGA
Organism: Phycisphaerales bacterium; assembly: GCA_046593245.1. Lineage (GTDB taxonomy): Bacteria > Planctomycetota > Phycisphaerae > Phycisphaerales > UBA1924 > UBA4658. The sequence goes on along the minus strand of JBKJOD010000322.1, from coordinate 5,320 downwards.
TGCGGACGGCGTGCAAGGGGAGTCGCTCCGGGATCGCAGGGAAGGTGCCATGCTATCGAATCGAATGTGAATAGGTGAAGCGAGCGCAGAAAAAACCCAAGCGTGGGGCTTGGGTCGAGAAGAGTGCTTCATGAAATGAGGTAGGAGAAGACCGGCGGCATACGCCGCTCGGCTCTGATCGGGATGGAGATCATTCTCCCGGGTGCTTCTCGGCGTAGTCGAGAATGCGTTCGAGCACATTGTCGCCGTCGCGCTTCCATCGATCGACGACCTTGCCATCCACGAAAATCGTGGGGATGAAGCGGGTGACATAGCCCTTGCCCGCCATGACATCATTCTGCACGGCGACTTTCACCGGGCCCGAGTCGATCTCAGCATCAAACTTCGCCGTCTCCAAGCCGATCACTCCGGCGAACAAGCTCAGTTTCGACTTCGTGAGCCCCGACTGACGATCGAAGATCATTCCCTTCATCTTTGTCCAGGCATCCACGCCGCCAAGATTCCCTGCGGCCTCTACCGCCTGGGCCGCGATGCAGCCCGCGGGATACTTGTTCTCCACTCCCTGATTGCAATCCGTACACACGGGATAGTGGCGGAAGGCATAGTTGAAGGACTTCTTTCCGATCATCCCCTGCAGTGCAAGATCAAGTTCCTTCGTGCCCGGCTCTGTCAGGTCGCCCCAGACGACGACATCCACTTTCGCGCCGGCCTGCTTCTTGAAGTACTTGGCGTTCCCTTCGGGAATCTTCACGCGCGGGGCGAGTTTCCAATCCTCGAAGTACTTCATGCCCACCAGCGGCGGATTGTCGTTCTTCGCATCCGCCGCAGGCGGATTGATCTTGATCGCGTCGTTGATCATGCTGGTCAGCATCATCGGGTTGGTGAGCCAGCCCCGCACCTCTACACCGTTCACGAACATCATGGGCGTGTAGAACAGCCCGAGCACCTCGCCCCACTTGGCATCATCCTGTACAAGCTTGAGCGTCTCCTCGCCCTTCCACTTCTTGATGACGGCCTCAACGTTCGGAATCCCCATCTTCGTCACCTGCGCGCGAAGGTCCGCTTCCTTGAAGTCGCCGGAGATCGAGAAGAGCCACTCGGCCATCTTGAAGAACGCTTCATTCGCCGCGGGCTCGGCGGGCTTGCCATCCAGCGATGCGATCGAACCGGCAACGCTCGCGACGGCCTCCGCCGCACGCGCCGCCTCGCAGGCGTTCACGTGCATCGTGCTTCCCACATGCGGGTTGCAATCCTTGCACATGGGGAAGTGAACCACGCTGATACTGATCTTGCCGGGATTCGCGTTGTACGCGGCCATCAACTGTGCCTCAAAGGCCTTGCAGTCCGGGCACTGAAAGTCCGTCAGCATCACGACGCGGACTGTGGATTCCTTCGGACCAAGCAACCAACGACCGCGGAAGCCGCTGGGCGGTCCCCACGGGGCTTTCTCGGACATCGCCTGTGTGTTTGTCTTTTCCGCGGCCTGCTGAATCGCACGCTCAAACTCTTTGCGTGAACGCTCCGCTTCGGCGGCATCGGCCTTCATCAGGCCCTCACGGTGCGAAACCTCAAACGCCGCGAGCGTACCCGAAGCAATCGCGAAGACCGCGATCCCCGCGACCACCGCGCTCCAAGCGCGATCCCACTTCCAACCAGCGACCAATACCGAGCGGGCCTTCATCATGCCGATCTCCAATGCGAACCAGAGTGTCAGGTTCCCGATGTGCGAGGCGATGCAGTACGGGCAGAGTTTGTTTGATGCGATGATCACGAGGATATAGAGGATGCTCATCGCCGCGCCGAAGCGGGCGAGCCAGGGGATCAGCGCGGGCACCGTGCGGCGGCGGACGCCGATGACGATCCACGCCGCGAGGGCCGCCGCGAAATAGGTCGCCCCGAGAAAGCTCACGGGCCACACCGCCTGCAGCGGGTTGATCTTCTGAAAATCCGTACTCCCGATAATGGCCTTGATCGCCATCACCATGCCGCCGATCGAGCCCATCGGATGGGCCTCCAGCGTGGCACAGGCGGATTGCTTTGTCTCGGCAGTGAGCGCAAGGCCCATTCCCTGCTGCGTGACGTTCCCGCCGCCGCAGCCGGGAAGCGGGTGGCCGGAAAGATGCTGATACGCCAATCCTCCGGAGGCGACGAGCGCGACGAGAATCCCCACCAGCCCAATGGCGTACGCGAGCATCGGCAGCCGGAGCACAGCTCGCTCGGATGCGTGCGGAGCGGTTCCATTCACGGAAGCCGCACGCACGCTCGAAGTTGGTTTGAGGGAGTTGGGCAAGGGGGCTGCGGACATGGACAATGGGGTGGAGGCAGGATGTAGACGCGACAAGATTCTACCGGGGACGCACCGACTGGTGGGCGGTTGAGGGAGTTGTTCGGGCGCGGCCGCGCGGCGTTCGCAGGCGGAGCAGGAAAACGCGTTCTCGGCCCCTACCCTCACCCAACCCCCGGGCGGGTAGCTCAATTGGCTAGAGCAATCGCTTTACATGCGATAGGTTCAGGGTTCGAGTCCCTGCCTGCCCATTGGAAGAGGAAGGGATCGAGGGAACAAGGGATCGAGGCAGCAAGTGAAGGCGGGAAAGCAGGATTCACTTGGGCAACTTTCTTCTCTGTCGATCCCTAGTTCCCTCGATCCCTTCCTCCGCCCTCTCCCATGAACTTTCTGGACCTCTTCTACATCCCCGTGGCCGCACTGACTGCCCCATGGTGGGCCAGAAAGACGCGCTCGGGTTGGGGTGAGCGATTCGGATATATCCAGCCGCTTCCGGCAAAGCGCGATGGCGCACGGCGGGTGCTGCTGCACGCCGTCTCGGTCGGCGAAGTGGGAACGCTGCGCGGGTTGGTTCCGCTGCTGCGGGATCGCGGCTGCGAGGTGGTTGTGTCGGTATCAACGGACACGGGGCTGAAGCGAGCACACGAACTCTTTCACGGACAGGACGGCGTCTTTGTCGTCCGCTTCGCGCTGGACTTCTCCCCCGCCGTCACGCGATTTCTGGACGCGATACGTCCAGATGTCGTCGCGCTTGTCGAACTCGAAGTCTGGCCGAACTCTGTTGCGCTCTGCGGGAAACGTGGCATTCCTGTCGGCATCATCAACGGGCGACTCTCGGAACGGTCCTTTCGCGGCTATCACCGCTTCCGCGGGTTCTTCGCCAAGTCGTTCGGATCACTCTCGTTCGTCGGAGCGCAGGATCCCGACTATGCCGCACGATTCCGCGCAATGGGCGTGCACGAGAATCGGCTCTCGGTCTCCGGCTCGATGAAGTGGGATGCGACCGGCATTCTCGCACCCGGTGAGGAGTTGCCCGGGGCGGCGGCCCTCGCCGCGGAACTCGGCATTGATCGCTCAAAGCCTCTGATTGTCGCGGGTTCCACCGCGCCCATGCCCGGCACGAATACCACCGAAGATTCTCTGTTGCACGCGGCCACGCCGCAGGGCGTGCAGTTGCTCTGCGCTCCGCGAAGGCCGGAACATCGCGAAGCAGCATTCGCGGCGATGGGCGGCGCGGCACGCTGCGTGCGACGGTCTGCCCGCGTGCCCGGCCCGCCCGGCACGGATCGCTTTTTGCTGGACACCATCGGCGAGTTGCGTCTTGCGTACGCGCTGGCGGATGTCGCGGTGATCGGGCGCACCTTCGATCCCGCACCGGGCGGCTCAGATCCGATCGAGTCGATCTCTCTTGGGAAAGCGACCGTCATTGGCCCACACGCGACAAACTTTCAATACGTCATCAATGTCTTCCGCGATGCCGATGCCATCGTGACCTGCGATGCCGGTTCTCTCGCGGGCACGCTGCGCGATCTTCTCGCGGACCGACCGCGCCGAGAATCACTCGCGGCCAACGGTGCGGCGTGCATCCGTTCACAACAAGGCGCGACGGCTCGCCACGCGGAGATGATCCTCCACGCGCTCGCCGCATCTGCGGCGAGATAGCGGCGGGCTACGTCCGATCACGGACTCGTGTTCGCATTGATCCACGATTCTCGTTGCAACAAATTTTCTCGCTGAAAACGCTCCGGAGCCGCATCTTTTGATGGGTGTTTCACGTATACAAGGAGCGAACCCTCGGGCGGAATGGGCGGGTAACTCGGGCCGGGAATGGTGGCTGGATTGCGCAATCCGGCCAGCGGCTCGCACTGGGGAGGTGGCGGGAACATAAGGTGAGCGGCAACGAGGCGATGACACGCCCGGGACCGACTTGGAAAGTTGTATTCGCAAATCACGCGGCGAGCGTCCCGGCACCACCTCCGGGCGCTCGTCCGCACCTGCTCCTCCCACTCGCGGCGATCCGCGTCCCTGTTGACCCGGATCGCCGCTTGCAGTTGGCATCCGGCGAGCGTGCTCGCCGGATGCACTAACATTTCTGATTACTTCTTGATCTGCCTGAGCAGGTCGTTGACGGCGGCCTCAAGCTGCAGATCTTTCCCGGCCGCCTCATCAATGGGAACCTGCGGCACATCCACATCCGGCTTCGCGCCATTGTTCTCCATGTCCGCGCCATCGGGCAGATACCAGCCGCGGAACGGCATGCGGACCGTTGTGCCGTCGATGAGCGTGAACGCGCCGGTGGAGATCACGCCGCCGAAGGTCGCCGTGCCGATGAGACGGCCGCGCTTCGTGGTCTTGATTGCGTGCGCAAAGATTTCCGCGTTGGAGAACGAGTGCTCGTTGATGAGCACGTTGATCGGCCGCGTCCAGCCGTAGATGAGCCGGCGATCTCGGGGATACGCATCGCTGGGCACGCTTGCCGGATCCGCACCGCGCGGGATCGTGTACGCATGGCGCGGCGATGTCAGCGAGGTGAGCAGGATGTCCGCCGTGGAGCCGCCGCCGTTATCGCGGACGTCGATCACGAGCCCTTCCTTGCCGTGAGCCGCAGCGTACAGATCGCGCTCAAACTCGCGGACCTCCGCCTCGCCCATCGCTTTGATGTGCAGATAGCCGAGTTTTCCATTCGAGAGTTTCTCGACCGCGGCGCGACGCTCGTTGATCTCCTCGTCGTAGCGCAGGTTGGTCCACGCCGCGCCAGAGATGGGAATCACGACGACGAACGGACTTTGGGTACCCCGGCTCTCCGAGCCGGCCGTCTTCTCTTCCTTCTTGCCTTCCTTCTCTTCTTTCCCAACCGCCCCACGCCTGAGTTCCACCAACGTCTCGCGCCCGGCGCGATTCATGAACGCCGCGTCCAGATCGAGCGTCGGCATCGAACCCGCATCAGCAGCGAGCTTTTTGCCATCCACGGAGAGAATCACGTCACCGACATTGATACGAGATTGCTTCAATGACGCTGGCGAGTCCGGCGCGACA